>ONWI01000090.1 GCA_900321515.1 uncultured Eubacteriales bacterium
CCCTGTCACAGAGTATGTCAAGATAAATGAGCATCTGCATATTTAGTCCGGACAATATATCGCTGAGGACAAATTCCTTGCTTCCTGTCTTATAATCGACCACTCTAATATATTTGATTCCATCCTTGTTGTAAATATCCACTCGATCAATTTTTCCTCCGACGCTTATGTGGGTTCCGTCGGAAAGCGGAATATTGAGGGGCTTTAGCTCGTCGCCGTCTATCGGCAGCTCAAACGATTGAGGGACGAAGAGACTTTTGGCAAATTCCTCGCCAAGTTGTCTGATGAGTACCGACACAGACTGCGTAAGTCTCCTGAAAAGATAAATAAACCTCGCAGATTTCATATCGGCACCGCCCATGACCTCGTTTAAATAATCCGTAAGATATTGGCTTGTGATCCCGGTCAGGTCATCCTTGGCGGCAAGCTGACCTATGTCATGATCCCGCAGCATTTTTTCGAGTACATAATGCACAACACTGCCGTATTCCATCGGATTCAATTCGGCTTTGCGCCGCGGAGAAGCCTTCATGCCGTACTGACAGAAGTATTTGAATTTGCAGCTGTAGAAGCATTCAGCCTTTGAGGCGGAGATAGTTACATTTTTGCCGAAAAGGGCAAATGCACGGCTCTTATCATGTAAAGTTTTTTTGCTTTTCAGACTTGAAGAGCGTAAAGCGGCATTCTTTACAACATCCATCTTATCCGCGTATTTATCCAGATCGGCGTAGACCCGCACAAGCGCCCTTGACAGTTCCGAATCATCGGAAAACGAGGCAGAGGCAAGCAGGAATCCCGCGTCATCATTCTCTATCATGTCAAGGGTGACAACGTCGCTGCGCACCGTTTTTTTACACTGCGGAATTATGCGGTTGAGTTCGGAAACTATTTCAGAGCTGTAAAGCTGTTCGCCATTACATGAGTTGCTATAGGTAACATAAAGCGATTCCGACGCGCATGTCATGGAGGAATATGCAATAAACTGTTCGTTAAGGGCTGTACCTTCTGAATCTGACGAGAGAGGCAGTTTCATTGAAATCAGCAGCTTGCGCTCATTATCAGTGAATACGCCCGAGGATTCCGTTAGCTTCGGAAATACTCCTTCATTTGCTCCTAAGATAAATACCGCTCTAACTCCTGACGTCCTTATTCTGTCCGCTGAACCAAATACAACCTCGTCCATTCCCTGCGGGATTTCTCCTACGTCGCAGAGCCCGAGCATTAGTGACAGCAGGTCGGAAAATTCTCTGAACGATATTATTGAATCGCCGAGTATTGCAGCGAGCTGGTCGAGTATGTTCATCAGAAGGTTCCACACCTGTCCCTGCGCCTCCGCGTCCTGCGGGGACAGCTTAGGAAGCATGCTCTCTATGCGCTCCGCGCAGCCGGACGATTCAATCAGGTTATAGACGGCGGCAGCCATATCCCTTCCGGTTGCGGTTTCACTCTTTACGTTTGCTTCAAATCTGTTAAGTAAATTAACTATACATTCTTTTGACGCGTTTATTTTACTTAGAAGTTCCTTGTCATCGTCATCCGAACCGTTCTTATAACCGTACGGAGACTGACTGAATTCTTCCTTCCACATTTTTCCGCGTATGTTCCACACAAAGCAGTAATTTTCCAGTCGGGCAGCGTCAATAAGACTGACGTCGCGCAGCATTCCCGTTTTGAGCCAGCGCATTATATCTTCACTCCGCCACCTGCCATTGATAATGTCCATAGCAGACATCACGAACCGGACAAGAGGCATATCTGTCACAGAGGAACGCCTGTCACAAAAACAGGGAATGCCCTGAAGTTCCAGCGCGCGAAGCATCTGATTCTTGTAATCGGAATCGGTCCGGCATATTATGGCGAAATCTCTCCACCTCATCGCGTTCTCACGCGCAAGCCGTCTGATTTCACGGGCGACAAATTCCGTCTCATCGTATTTGTCCTCCGCGGAATACACTACAACGCCGTCGCAATTTTCACTGTCCGGCTCAGGATGTTTTGCGCGGAAAAGACCCGCTTCGACTTTTCTCAGGGCTTCTGATTTAAAGCGTTCATGACCGCTAAGAAAAGCAAATTCAATATCATTGTCAAATTCACTCAGAGAATCAACAGTATTATAGACAGTGGCAAAGAGATCGTCTGGTTTATTCTGAATGCGATGATTTTCAGGGTCTTCACAGCAAAGTGTTATTTCAAATTCATCGCACTGGAAAACAATCTGTTTCAACACAGCCATTTCCTGACGGGTAAAGCCTGTAAAGCTATCTGCAATTACAGTCATTCCGCTGAAATATTCCGTGAGTTCAAGGTCCTTTGCCAGTCTGCTAAGATCGTCAAGCGGATCGATTGAACCTATATTGGCTATTATTGCGTCATATGCCCCATAAATCAGCGACAGTTCTCTAAGCTTGCAGGACAGAACACTATCTTCTGTTTTATCGGCTGTTTCAATAAGCAATTCAGGACTGATTGAACAGCTTTTGAATTCAGATACGGCTGAAAGCATATTTTTGATAAGATCCTGACGCTTTCTGCCCGTATAGAGCGAAAGGTGATCCTGAACCTGAGTCATTGCCACATTCATTACTGCCGCGCGCCCCGAATTGTCAAGACGTCTGCCCGCAATTCCGCCTGTTTCACGCGAAACATCTCTCGCAAGCCGTGTAAAGCTGAAAACCTCCACACTATCTGCGAGGCTTGCGGGAAGCAATTGCAGCATTGCCCGCTCGGTTTCAAATGAGAATTGCTCCGGTACAAGCAACGCGGCGCGGTTGCCTCCGGAGGCAATTTCCGCGGCGCGCTTCCTGGAGTAATGGGTCTTGCCGCTTCCTGAAGTCCCTATCACAAATTTTATGCCCATGCATTTATCGCCCCGTTTCTGTTGAACATTTTGCAAAAAAATCATTTATTAATTGATTTGTGATGTTTATCGTTTTTATCATTCAAATAGCTCATAAATTCCTCATAAACCTCTACGCATTTGAATCTGATCTCATATCCGTCTCCCTCAACAAGCTTCAATTGTTCACGGGTAAGCATATCGCTGAGCAGTGCCTCATCCTCCGACGCGGCGGATATGCATAATGGTGGGAACATCACGCACCACCAGTTATGACCCGCACCCTTCCCGATAACTACACGAACCGCCTGGTATTTCCCGGCTGGAAGAGTAATGCTGCCATATGTCCGGGTGCCAAAATAGCTTTCCTCCAGTGAAACGCTGACCGGATAATCATAACCGTTTGATAAAACAACGGCGCGTGCCACGTCACGAAGCATAGAGATATTCTTTTCTGTAGCCTGAACCGCTTCTTCCTTGGTTTTTGCCTTTGAGTAAATCACATCACTTACCTCAAGCAGCCTGTCACGCACCTTCAGTTTAAGTTCCTGGTCGGCTTCACTGTCAGAATTGGCAAGAACATGCATTCTCAGCACACTGCCGCGAATATCGGAACATTCTGTGTTTAACGCCATCATGCTGAGAACAGCGGAAAAAACGACTGACAATAAAATGGAAATCTCTAATCTTCTCATATAACAATATCCTCCGATAAGTAATTATCCGAATCGATTCGCAATAATTATTGACGGAGGACATTATTTTATTCACTCGGTTTTTATTTTTCCGAAACAATATTGCATCCGCAGCCCGTCGCATGGGTAACAAATGTATTCTGGTATGTCTGTTGCAATGTAAAGGCACATTGCTTCGCAGTCTCTTCGCTGTCGAAAATGCCGAAAACAGTAGTTCCACTACCGGTCATTCTCGAACCAAGAGCACCGCCGTCCAGCATTGTCTGTCTAATGTTCTCACATTCTTCAATTTTCAATACCTGTTCAAAGACATTTCCAAGATTATCCGCAATTCCACGGACATCCATGTTACTCAGCGCCATCCTCATTGCTTCGGTGTCCGGACGGTCAAGCGTCGACTGGTCGCAGTTATCGACGGCGGAATAAGCCTTGCCCGTTGAAACTCCGACATTCGGCTTGCAGAGAAGTATTGCCGGCGGCTTGTCAAAATCGGACAGTTGCGGCAGCCTGCTCAGTATCTCTCCCTTGCCCTCCGCAAGCATTGTTCCACCGGAAATGCAGAACGGAACATCTGCACCGACCTTCACGCCGATTTCCCACAGCTTTTCTTCCGGATAATCCGTGCCGCACAGTTTGTTGAGGGCTATAATGACTGCCGCGGCGTCCGCGCTGCCTCCAGCCATTCCTGCCTCCATCGGGATATTTTTTTTCATCTCGATCTCTGCGCCCTTGTCGGTAATCCCCGCGTATTCAAAGAAGCGCTTCGCAGCCTTGAAGGCGGTATTGCTCTCGTCGTCTTTCAGTAAAGCCGATGAGCTTTTCACAGAAATAGCTGTGTTTTCAGTCAGCTTTACAGATATTTCGTCGTGCAGTCCCACCGACTGCATAACCATCACAAGGTCATGATATCCGTCAGAACGTTTGCGTAAAATATCGAGTGTGAGGTTGATTTTGGCATATGCAAGTATTTTCACATTAATCATTCCTTGTCTCGTTTATTATGTTTTCTTCTTTAAGAAACTGTCCTATCCTTCTCAGCGCTTCATTGATATGTGCTGTCGAATAGGCGTATGATACGCGGATAAATCCCTCTCCGCATTCGCCGAAAGCGTTTCCGGGAACCACCGCGACATGTTTTTCCCTCAACAGCTTCTCGCAGAATTCTTCGGAGGACATTCCTGTGGATAAAATGCTCGGGAATACATAAAACGCTCCCTCCGGTTCAAAGCAATCCAGCCCCAGCTCTCTGAATCCCCTGACAATGAGACGTCTGCGCATATCGTATTCGTCGCGCATCTTCACAATATCATCGTCACCGGCGCGGAGCGCTTCCATGGCCGCGTGCTGCGAAGTGGTCGGCGCACACATAATGGCATATTGATGCACCTTGGTCATTATTGAAATTACCGGTTCCGGTCCCAAAGCATATCCCAGTCGCCAGCCGGTCATAGCGTACGACTTCGAAAATCCGTTTACTACTACTGTGCGTTCCTTCATGCCGTCAAGTGAAGCTATTGATACATGAGGTATATTATTGTATGTAAGTTCAGAATATATTTCGTCTGCAAGCACCATTATATTGGTATCGCGGAGTACATCGGCTATTTTTTCGAGATGCTCCCTTCTCATTACAGCTCCGGTCGGATTATTCGGGTAAGGGAGTATCAGCAGCTTGGTGCGCTTTGTGATGCTTCTTGACAGAGCTTGGGCTGTCAGACGGAATTCGTCCTCTCTGCGGGTGACGATAGGAATTGCTTTGGCGCCGGCAAGTCGCGCGATCGGGGCGTAGCAGACAAAGGACGGCTGTGGGACAAGTACCTCGTCACCGGGGTTCACAAGCGTGCGTATCGCCAGATCAATTGCCTCGGAACCTCCTACAGTTACCACCGCATTTGTCCTGAAATCGTAGTCAAGCCCGAATCTTCGGCTGTAATAGTTGCAGATTTCCCGGCACAGCGCGGTGAACCCCTTGTTGGGAGAATATCCGGTGCGTCCCTTTTGCAGGGAGTCAATGGCGACGTCACGCACATGCCACGGGGTAGGAAAATCCGGCTCTCCAACTGACAGAGAGATAACGTCGTCCATTTCGGCAGCTATGTCAAAGAATCGCCGTATCCCTGACGGCGGAATGTCAAGAGCCGTTTTGTTGAGCAGTGAATCATAATTCATCACAAAACATCAGCTCCTCTTTCGTCGTTCTGTGATGACAGTATGATTCCGTCTTCCTTGTATTTTTTGAGAATAAAAGTTGTTGTTGTGGAGGTTACTGAGTCGAGCGGCGCCAGCCTCTTGGCGACAAAGAGGGCTATTTCCTGAAACGTCCGTCCGGTGACGCAGACAGAAAAATCGTACCCGCCGCTCATCAGACTTACCGATTCCACCTCGTCAAAGCCCATGATCTCTTCGGCAATGGCTTCAAAACCCGTATCCTTGCGCGGAGTTACCTTGAGTTCGATGATCGCTGTCACCTTGTCTGTCTGCTCCAGCTTTTCCGGGTTGATGACCGTCTTATATCCGCAGATAACGCCGCTCTTTTCGTAAAAAGCGATCCTCTCGCTGACCTCATCTTCGGTGAGTCCCGTCATTGTCGCTATGCAGGCATTGGACAGGCGCGGATTGTCATTCAGTATCTTAAGAATATTATCCATTTATAACATCGTCCTTTTTGTCGAATTATGTTCAAAGCATTCTTTTCTTTTTCATTACAACCATTGCCGCGACGCATATCACGAGCGTTATTACGCAGACAATGGCAAAGCCAAGGTGGGATTCTCCGAACGGCATTCCCGACGAGGGAACATTCATGCCGTACAAGCCCGAAATAATTGTCGGAATAGCCATTACCAAGGTGATTGATGTGAGATATTTCATCACGTTGTTCAGCTTACTGTCTATAATCGAAGAGATCAGTTCTCTGGTGCCGTTCAGGATATCCCTGTAGATTGCTGTCATTTCTATTGCCTGCCGGTTCTCCACAATGAGGTCGTCGAGCAGCTCCTGATCGTCCGGATATTGTTCGAGCCGCGTGTAACGTGTCAGACGGTTCAGCACTCCGCTGTTGGCGTTGAGGGAGGTCGCAAAGTAAACCAGTGTGGATTCAAGTTCGTGGAGGTCTATTAGGTCAATATCGGTGGTATCCTCCCCTACTCGTTCTTCGATCTCGGTGCGCATTTTATCTATCGTGCGGAGCGTTGACTGATAAAACGATATCGTGCGGGCTATTATCTGATAAATAAAACGCATCTTCTTTTTGGTGCTGAAATCCTTTATGCGTTTGTTTATGAAGTCATTCAGTATCGGCGTTTCCACAGTGCATACAGTGATAATTGCCGTCTGGGTGATGAGAATGCCGAGAGGTATGGTGGTGTGACGGTTTTTATCGTGCCTGACCTCTATGGAAGGTATGTCGATAAGTATGAGCGTGTAGCCGTCTTCCAGTTCGATACGGGAGCTTTCCTCATCGTCAAGAGCCGCCATGATATCTCCTTCGTCAATATCAAAATGTCCGGCAATCTCAGCAACTTCGTTATATGACGGGTCTACCATATTTACCCAGCAGCCGTCTTTGATCTCATTTAATTCCCGCAATACCTTATTGTCGGTACGGTATAGCTTAAGCATGTAATTACCTTCTTTTTGTGCCATCCTGTTCCTTATAGGAAAAATATAATCTGTGACCTTGGTGCGTTTATAAACAATTATATCATACCCGCTTGATAAAATCCATATATTTGTCATCTTTTTATCTGATACAAAGTTGTAAATTTTTTTCGGAACAGTATTTTTAACTTTGAGTATATTGACATTTTTTTGAATGTGATATAGAATTACTTAGTATTGTGTCTGAAGATTATTTATTTTTTGTTAATGATTAGGAGAAAAAATCATGTCCATTACCAAAAAAATAACCTGTATTTTTGTAATTTTTGCGACAGTTTTATCATTGAGCGCATGCGATATGCCTATTAAGATAATAGGCAGCATTCCGGAGCCGCGGGACACCGTTACCGGTTTTTTCGACAGCGTTTGCGCAGGCGATTTTAAAAAATCAGACAAATATCTCAGCGGCATGTCTCTTTCCATGAAGAAGGATATCGAAGGACATTTTGCCAGTAAGCTGTACGATTACCTCGTAAAAAGCTACGCTTATCAAATTAACGGAGACGTGGTATCTTCACAGCTCGACGCAGAATGCAAGGTTGATTTTACATACCTTGACCTTAATCTTCTTTCGGACGACCTCAAAGCTCGTTCTACCCAGCTCGGCAAAAGATACATCGCCGAAAACAAAGAGGGCTATGTGGAAGAAAAAGACGGCGCTATCAACCTGACGGACAGCGGAGCCGAAAAAATTGCCGAAGAAGCTCTTGATGATCTGATGAAAAATTCGGAAAAATACTGTTCAACCAAGACATTTGATATTACGCTGAAGTACAGCGGAGGCAAATGGCTTATTTCCTTAACGGACGAGCTTTTTGAAGCAATCAGCGGCGGCTTTGATCTGGATGCGCAATAATTGCTTTGAAAACTGCGTCTTTGTATTCTTAAGAATGAAGTTCAAGGAGGATCATCAAGGTGAGAAAAACTTCCGCTCCGATTACTGATGAACAGGCTGAAAGCATTATCAGATTATTTGATTCAATGGACGGCAATGAGGATTATTCTTCAGACACCGATGAGAACCAGGACCGCGGCACTTTCCCGGTCAGTCCATCAGAACCGGTCAATACAGCAGAAAGCTTCAAACACGCCGGTAAAAATGAAATCTCCCGTGATAAACGCTCTTCGGGCGTTAAGTCAAAGGACAGGCAAAAAGCACATACTGATCCCAAAAACACCGCTGTGAAAATACTGGCAGTGACTTTTATGCTTTTATTGGCTTCATGGCTCCTCCCCTCGGCGAATGTAATGAATCTGGAAGTTGCCGTACCTTCTTCCAAGGACCGCGACGCGTTCTTCCAGATGTCTTCGCAAAATCTTCTGAGTGACGCCCTGAAGGAAGTTCATGTTATTCCTCACAAGTATATTCTTGAACTGAGCGAAACGCTTACGCCCGCTCCGGATCAGTCTAAATTTGAGGAAAAATATGACGATGAGAGAAAGAATTGCGACGGTAAGCCTATCTATTATTATAAGGATGACAGCATAGAGGTCAAGTGCTGGCGCGAAGAGATTAACGAACAGTTATTCAATTTTTCTGAGGTATGGATTTCTGACCCCAGCCAGCTCAGACGCACCCTGGTTGACAACGTTATCAGCAAAAAACACCTCGATCATCCTCACAATATTTTTGCAAAAACCAACGGCGTTGTGGGTATGTCGGCTGATTTCTGCGCTTTCCGCAATTTAGGAATCATTATGCAGTACGGAAAAGTTATCAGAGAAGCCAAAAACAGCCTCCTTGATATCGCCATCTATGACAAGAACGGCAATTTTTCCTACCACGAGGATAACGACAGCTTCTATGAAACCGAGGCTTTTATAAACGGCGATATTATTCATACATTTGCCTTCGGTCCGGTGCTTGTGGATAATTACGCTGTCAGCGATTCTTACAAGATGCATCTCAACCATTACCGTTATCCCGGCGAACTGAACTCCGTCTATCCCAGAGCGGCTATCTGTCAGTTCGACTACGACAAGCATTACCTGCTCTGTACGCTTAATTATCCGGGCATGAATGCGGAGGATTTTGCCACTGTTCTGCAAAGCAAAGGCGTTCGTTTTGCTTATAATCTTGACGGCGGTCAGACTGCCACACTGATGTTCAATAAGAAAATCATCAACAAGGTTGCTTACGGCGGAACACGCCAGGTCAGCGACATTCTTTATTTTGCCACGGCAATACCCAACAATTGATTTTGTGGGGTAAAAAAGAAAGGAAGATGAAATAGCTATGAATAATCTTGCCCTGCTGCTGGGCGGTATATGCATATACTGGCACGGCGTCTTTATGGCGCTGGCAATAGCGGTTGCCGTTATTGTGTCTTTTATATTATTTAAGCTGTTTAAGAATGACTCCTGTGAGGATTTGCTGAATTGCATACTTCTCTCTTTTCCGGTTGGCTTTGTCTTTTCGAGACTGCTGTATTGGAGCTGCAATTTTGAGGAGTACGATTCAATCGGCGATCATCTTAATTTTACAAGAGGCGGATACACTCTGTACGGAGTGATAATCGGTGTGCTGATTTCCGCGGCGATTCTCAAGATTCTCAATCCGAAGTTCAACGCCGGGGCTGTCTGCGACTGCATTGCCGCGGGCGGAGCTTTATCTATTGTTATCGGCAGACTGTCCGCTGTTTTTTCCGGAGACAATATCGGCTTAGTCATTAAAAGCGACAAGTTCCACTTTTTTCCGCTGACAATCTATAATGAACAAAGAGGCGAATGGCTGCTTGCCGTCTTCAATGCCGAAGCGTTTTTCTCATTGATTATCTTTGTTGCTCTCTGCGTTTTATTTGCGAAAAACAGCAACGAAAAAAAAGGCATGAAAGGTTCTCACGGCGATATTGCCCTCTTGTTCCTGCTCATGCACGGCTGCTCTCAGGGAATATTCGACAGTATGCATGTTGACGCGCTTTATGTGATGGGCAACAGCTTTGTAAGACTTCAGCAGATTCTTGGCGCTGTTTCCTTTACTGTCGTAACCGTTATTTTTGCTATCCGTTCATTTAAGATTAATGGATTCAAGTGGATTCAGGTTATTTCTCCGCTGGTTGCTCTGGCGGCTGTCGGAATTACACTTGGCATGGAACTGAACAGAATTTCTTATCATAATTTTATCAGAAATTACAGCGTTATCTTCATCTGTATGTTTGGAGAGGCGGTAAACGGCATTCAGATCTATAAAACGACACTCAGGAATAACGCTGAATCATTATTCTGATGATTTGGGAGGATATGTTATTTAATAATAAAAATGAATAATTTTAATAATCACACCAGAAACAGTAACACCAATAACAGATTTTCGGACCAACAGGTTGAAAATCTGCTTCTGTCGTCCAGACCGCGAAACGAAGGTGATAATTACGTTCGTTCCCAGAACCGAAGGAATCAATCACCTGTTCAGACGCGCAGAGACGCTTATTCCGGAACGACTGAACATGGGAGAAGCGCACAGCCTTCAAACGGAAGGGCGAAATTTAACCGGCATGGTACTTCCGTCAGCAGCCAGCCTGAAGTACAGGAAGCTCGTCAGGAGGGCAGATTTAAACGCCATTCCAATGAAATAAACACGAATGCCCGTGTTTCCTTCCCTGACAGGCGTGACCCGAGGAGCGAAATGCCCGCCGCAAGGACACCAGTTTCCGACAGGCG
>ONWI01000089.1 GCA_900321515.1 uncultured Eubacteriales bacterium
CCTGGCGGGTCAAGGGCAGAGCCCTTGCAGGGTAGTTTTTTCGCTTTTCAAGCGGAAAAACAGGGGCAGAGCCCATCGCTGCAACGCGCTGCGATGCAAATCAGGCTTAGGCGCCACCGATAAAATACCTTATTCAAATTTTCCTGACCACGATTTACGTCTATTTTCGTGAATGATAAAGATGTGCAACTATAATTAAGTCCAAAATTGATTTCCGTGAGAATGAAAAAAGCCCGCATATCCGCGGTTTTTCTGAGAAAAACGCAGAAATACAGGCATTTTTGAATCTATGACAGTTGTAAATAATTATGAGGCTCTAAAGTTCAATTGTTGCATTTGTCGTCAGGTGTTTCAAGTGTGCCTCTGAAGAAGAGGTAGAGCCTGTTGACAGTGCGCTGATATTCCTCCGCGGTAATCACAACGTCGTCGATATAGCGCAGTCTGCCTCCATGTTTTTTCTTTTTGCGGCGGCCGATAACCAGTCTTATGCTCTGACCGTCGCTGAGTACGAACACATGATAGCCCGCCGTGGCAGGTCCTAAAAATACCGCGTCGAAGCGGCAGTCTGCTTCGGCGTTGCGATTTCCGGAATAATACTGGGGAAAGCGCATAGCACTCAGACGCTTAAAGAGTTTTTTGCCCTTCATTTCAAACAGCTTGCGGCTGACCTTAGGATGGGAAAAGGCTGAGGTCTGCTCGTCAAAAAGGCTGATAATGTTGTTTTCCACATCCGTAGCGCGAGGCTTGCGGGGATACGCCACTCCGTTGATGCATACATGCAGCATTCCGCTAACCTTATCGTCGGTGCGCCAGTTTGCGACCTTTTCGGTGATGACTGCAAAAGTGTCGGGATTTCCGGCTATCATTCTAATTCATCTAAATTCCTGATTATTTATTGATTTTTATACAATCTGTATCCAAGACCCCATACGGTTTCGATATACTTACTTCCCGGGCTCATTTTTTCGAGCTTGCTGCGAAGGTTGCTTATATGGGTTTTTACGGCGTTGTCGTCGCCAAGATAATCCTCCTGCCATACAGATTCGTATATATTTGATTTAGTGAATACCTTGTCGGGATTGCGCAGAAGCATTTCAAGAATCTGAGTTTCCTTGGCTGTGCATTTGACTTCCATGCCTCCGACGGTGATGCGCATGTTGGAACAGTCAAGCTCAATATCCTTGTAGCGAAGCACTGTCCCGGGAGAATGCAGAGCGCCTCCGGCGCGGCGAAGCGCGGTTTCTACCCGCGCGGTTACCTCTCCAAGGTCAAAGGGCTTGGTAATGTAATCGTCAGCACCCATTTTGAGTAGGTCAATTTTGGTGCTGACCATATCCTTGGCTGATATGACAATCACGGGAATGCTGCTTTTTTCACGCAGTTTCCGGAGTATTTCGTCGCCGCATACATAAGGAAGCATAATATCGGTGATTATAAGGTCATGTCTGCCCGAAAGCGCAGCCTTCTGACCGTTCAGACCGTCGTAAGCCGATTCAGTTTCAAATCCGGCGGCAGTAAGTGTCTCGGCGAGCAGCGCGTTAATGTCGGCGCTGTCCTCAATGATTAAGATTTTGCTCATTACGCTGTCAGCCCCCTGTAAAAATCAAACGGCGCGGATCCGTCAGTAAGCTATGACAAATCCCCGCCGTCCATTTTTTTAATAATAGCGACTGCCTGCGGTCGGGAACCCGCGGCAAAACAGCTTACTGGATTGAATAATCGAGATAATCCTGAAGCTCGCGGTCTTCCTTTTCCTTTTCCTTCTTCTTCATGATGATCATCGCTGTAGTGATGGAAGCCACAACAGCCGCTACCGCAGCGATTAATCCGATTATCGTCCAAAAACTCAAAGATTCATGTTTCTTATCCATAAAAACTACACTCCTTAAAAAAGAATTACATATTAGTGAAGCAGACGACACCGACCACAATTTCCAAACCGCAGCCGGAAATACCATAAATATAATTCTTGAGAGAATTATAACTCACTATGATTTATTCTACATGTAATTGTTTGATTTGTCAATTACTATTTGGTACAATTTACACAACATTCAAAATACCAATCAAGCCCTGATCTACCGTAAAAATAAAAGCGGAGCGACCGCCGAGATAAAAGCATCGGCATATCGTTCCGCTTTTGACGGCAATGACACGTCATCACCGAATTTTTCAGATGCACAAGTTTCACAGGACAGGTGCCAGATCCGGGGGCTCAATTATGCGTTGTTGAGCTTGCGGACGAGCTTGGACTTTCTTCTTGCGGCGGTATTCTTATGGAGAATGCCCTTTGCCTGAGCCTGGTCAATTCTCTTGATGGCAAGACGGATAGCCTCCTGGCTGTTGCCGCCCTCTGCGATAGCTGCCTCAGCCTTCTTGATGGTGGTCTTGAGATTGGATTTGACAGCCTTATTGCGGGCGGTCTTGCTTGCGGAAACAAGCACTCTCTTCTTTGCGGACTTAATATTGGGCACAATAAACACCTCCTTATTCGGGTTC
>ONWI01000050.1 GCA_900321515.1 uncultured Eubacteriales bacterium
ACGCAGGTGGGCAGCACGCACCATGCCGCCGTTCTGACCGGCGCAAGCAGGTCGGTATAATGAAGCGCCTGCTCCGGCGCGTAGACGTTCCCTAAAAGCACGCTGGCGATGAGAATCAGCGGCACCAGACAGAAGAATATCTGCACCCGCGAAATGATGAATTCCTTGAACGTCATGCGCTCACTCCCCTTTCAATGCTTTTTTCAGGTCCGGCACGAATTTTCTGGAAATCACGACTTCCTCGCCGGTCTGAAGGACGGCAATAAAACGGCTGTTCAGCGCGGGCTTGATGCTGCTGACCTTCATCAGATTCAGCAGCATGGATTTCGATACCCGCAGGAAGTGCTTTTCCCGCAGCAGTTTCTCCAGTTCATAGAGCCTTTGACGGGTTTCATACACCTTGTTTTTGGTGTAGATAAAAGCCTTGTTGTCCACCGATTCGATGTAGCATAACTCGCCCACCGCGATTTCATATTGCCGCTCGTCCGCCGTTCCCGTGAGAAGTCCCTGCTGCGAACGGACAAACGCCACGATTTCGCGCACTTCGTCGCTGACGGCATGGCAGTGGATTTCCACCAGCTCCGGCTGCTCACGGGGTATTTTGGTAATTTTGGTCTGCATATCAGTATTTCGCCTGGATGTCAGGCGTTCCTTCGCCTTTCAGAGTATAGTCGAACCAGTCAAGAATTATCCCATTTATCATGGTCAGGAATTCCTCGCTGTTGACGTCTCCATGTCCCAGCATATTGGCAAGGGTCGGAGAAATCAGCGGCAGGTCGGTAAAGTCCATGTGTCCGGCATTTTGGAAGAGAACGGTCTTTCCGGCGGTGTCCTTGGTGAAGAAGGAATGATGCGGGTGATCGAGCGCAACTACCACATAACCGTGGCTGGCGAGTTCCATGTAAGTGGAGTAATTGCTCTGGTAATAACCGAACGCGCCGTGCGAGAAGAGAATCAGCGGGAAGGAATTGCTCTCGGCGCTGTCGGTTTCGGGATAGTAGAAATGCACCGGCACTTCTCTGTCAGAACCGTCGCTCTCAAAGGGGTTCTTGCGGCTGCTGTCCACCAGAATACCGCTGACTTCATTGACACTGTATTCTCCGGTGGTGGGAAGGAGAACGATACCGAACACCAGCGCGGTTTCGATCAGTCTGACAAGCGCCCTGTTCCTGCGCCAGTCGGGTTTCTCGCTCCATTTGGTACAGGTCATCCAGACCAGTGCGACCTCCGCCGCTGCCAATGCGATCAATACGAACATACTCATACTCAAACAACCTTTCGTTAAGTGATGGGTACAGTATAATCCGGTTCTGTCAGATTGGCAAGGATTTCGCATGTAAGATGAAGAAAATCGAAGCAAGATGCGTTTCGGGTTGATTTTATAGGGTTCATCGGTTATAATAGAGGGGTAGAATCATATTGGAAGGAGCAGTAAGTTTGAAACAAATCATGAAAAAACTGATTTGTACGATGATGGTGGTATTGATGATGAGCGCCCTGCTGCAAGGCTGCGGTGCAAAAGCGGGAAAGGCAGACAACTCCCCTTCGTCGGAAACATCTGGAGCCGAAGTCCCGCAAACCGGCATTACGGCAGAAATGGCGGTTGAAGGCGTCAACAACTATTGCCACAGCAGGTATGACTGGAGCATCGCAGAGGAGAATCCGGATATCATGTATGTCAAAATGGGAGAAGAATCCGACACGGCGTATCAAGTGATATTCCGCAGTTATACAGGCTCGTTTGTGTATTTCACTGTGGATAAGGCAAGCGGCATGACCACCATGAAAGAGGTCGTCCCGAACGTCGATGTGGAAAGCGACGCGGGAGAATTTTCTTTATATGATTATCTCAAACAGGGAGAATGACGTGCAGGAGAGCAGTGAAAGTGTGAAAACCATGAATTACTTTATTGAAGGCTTGCAGGGAAGCGGCAAAAGCACATTGGCGGGGAAATTATCCGCATTGCATCCCGAATATACCGCGATACGGGAAGGGGATTATTCTCCCGTGGAACTCGCCTGGTGCGCTTATCTGAGTGAAAGCCAATACGCGGAAATCCTTGCCCAATATCACGACCTGCGTTCGGAAATCATGGAACAGACTTTTTCAGAGGGCGATAAAAGAATCGTATGCTATACGAAAATCAGGACGGATAATACTGCTTTTTATCAGAACATGGAAAGCCATGAAATCTATAACAACCGCGTTTCCTATGAAAAATTCAAAGAAATCGTCCTCTCGCGTTTCAGGGCATGGTGGGAGGATGGCATGATTTTTGAGTGTTCTCTTTTTCAGAACATTGTCGAAGATCTGATTTTGTTCCGCTGCGCTTCTGATGAGGAAATTATCAATTTCTACAGACAAATCCGCGAAGCCTTGGTCAGCAGGGAATACAGAATTTTCTATCTTAAAACAGATAATATAAAAGGTAATATTGACATCATCCGGAAAGAACGCTCTGACCAGCAGGGGAATGAATTATGGTTCCCTGCCATGCTCGGTTACTTCAATGAATCTCCCTATGCCAAAGCAAACGGGATTTCGGGTGAAGCCGCTCTGATCGGTCATTTCCTCCACCGGCAGCGTCTGGAACTGAGAATATGCGAGGAAGTTTTTCAGGGAAGGTACGCGGTTCTTCCCTCCAAGAATTATACGGACGGGGATTGGAAATGATGCCTGCATGAAGATCATTGAAATCACAGGGGACAATGCCATCGGTCACTGGGAAAACGGAACCGCATCTGACGGACGGCGAAAAAGAAGTCGGCATGGAACCGAGATGGATTCCTCTTGACGAGATGATTGCGATTTTCTCCAACCATGCCGCCTATGCGGATAAGGATGAAATGAGACGGGGAATGTATTTGCGGGAATTCACAGCGTTGAATGAATTGGTTTAATATTGCATAACGAAACAAAAAATCCCTCGCACCGGGAGGAACATTGACCGACTGACAATCGGAAAATGCGCCTGGCGCGAGGGATTTACTTTTTTCAGGGAATGCAGAAACAAATCATGGGGTCGGTTTGTTTTATGGCGGAAGTATTTTATCCCGCTTATCCCGCATAGTACAGAATCTTAAAGGCTTCCTCCTCCGAAAGCTGCCCGTTGACGGTGGCAAGATAGGAGTCATCACCGCGTTCGAGTTCCAACCGGGCGAGTCTGCCGTCGGAAAGTCTGGCGTCCACGATGGCATTGCCGTCCGTGCGGATGAGTTTGAACGTCTCTCCGGCGGGAATTTCCACTTCTTTGCTCACCACTTGGCCGCTTTCATCCACGATGTCCGCCCTGAAAGCTTTGGCGGACTCCAGCGTGTTGACATATTCGGGAACGGCATAATATCCGTCCTTCGGCAGCACAGGCTTGCCGTCCGCTCCGACGGACGTCTGGAAAGTGGCGGTGAACGTCGCCAGCAGGTCGCAGCGTAAGGTCAGGGTGAAATCACGGATGTCAGTGATCAGCTCGTAACCGTAGACCTTCTTTTCTTCCAGACCCGATGAGCGCAGACCGTAGCCGGTATCCTCCACCAACGAGGGGGTTTCTCCGCCAAGATCAAAGATCAGCAGATTGCTGCCGTCGTTGTCCATGTGGGTGATAACGTACAGATAGTCGCGGTTGTCGTCCGTATGAACCACGAAGGTGTCCATGTTGTAGCTGTAGAGGTCGTGCATCATTTCCTTGCCGTTTTTCTCCACACACACGCCTTTATAATACTGGTTCAGTTCCTCCTCAATGCCGTAAAAATACAACTCGTCCGCGGTTCCGTCGCCTCCGAGATCGTACAGTCCCTTCTTCACCAGACCCGACACGTAACCGCCGCTGACAGAGTAGTCTTTGACAAACAGATCAGGCGAAGCGCTGTAGAGCAGCTTGACCATCTGAACGCCATCTGCGTAGGAACCCAGATCGTAGGTACTGAAATAAAAACAGATGCCGTCCGGGTCGAGCGTAAAGGTGTAGGCGGCTTTTGTCAGATCGGTGGCGGTCACATTCATGTCATAAGCCCCGAAGAGGTCTTCCCGCTCGGTAATTGCCATCTCGGGATACCTTAAGTCCAGCTCTTTAAGCAGCAGTTCATTAAGTTTATTCTGGTCCTTGACCACG
>ONWI01000265.1 GCA_900321515.1 uncultured Eubacteriales bacterium
CAACGGCGGTCTGGGCAGACTTGCCGCCTGCTTCCTCGACGGTCTGGCAAACGACGGCTACTGCGGCATGGGCTATTCGCTGCGGTATGAATTCGGCATATTCAATCAGAAGATTATCGACGGCTGGCAGACTGAGCTTCCTGAATTCTGGCTGCCCGGCGGTGAGGTCTGGATGATTCCCCACCGCGAGGACGCTGTGGATATCCGCTTCTACGGCAGAGTGGAGGAAAGCTGGAGCAACGGCTATTACCACGCCGAGCACAAGGATTACGATGTCATCAAGGCTGTTCCCTACGACATGATGTGCGCCGGAAAGGACGGCTTGGGCGTTTCCACTCTGCGTCTGTGGGCTGCCGAATGTACTCACTTTGACATCAAGCTCTTCAACGATGGCGATTATCTCCGCTCTATGGAACGTAACGCTATGGCTGAAATGATCACTAAGGTGCTCTACCCTGACGACAATCAGGCACCCGGCAAGAGCTTGCGCCTTTCGCAGCAATACTTCCTCGTTTCTGCATCAGTGCAGGATATAGTCAAGCGCCATCTGCGCAGACACGGCGGTTCCATGGAGAATTTCGCCGAATACAACGCCATTCACATCAACGACACTCACCCCACTCTTGCCATTCCCGAATTCATGCGTATTCTGATGGACGAGTGTGGCTTTGACTGGGACAGAGCATGGAATATGACCACCAAGGTCATGGCTTATACCAATCACACCGTTATGGCTGAGGCACTGGAGTGCTGGGATGAGAATCTCTTCAAGTCCAAGCTCCCCCGCATTTATCAGATCATCTGCGAGATCAACCGCCGCTTCTGCTTCGAGATGGATCAGCGCACAGGCTACGATTACAATAAAGTGGCCCGCATGAGCATTATCCGTGACGGCAGAGTCAAGATGGCTAACCTCTGCGTTGCCGCCTGCCACCATGTCAACGGCGTTTCTGCTCTGCACAGCCAGATCATCAAGGATAGCGTATTCAGCGATTTCTACAGCGTAATGCCTGAGAAGTTCACCAACGTGACCAACGGCATAGCTCATCGCCGCTGGCTCAATCAGAGCAATCCGGGACTTGCCTCTCTCATAACCGATCTCATCGGCGACGGTTTTGTCAAGGACGCCTCCAAGCTGGAAAACCTGATGAAATACAAGGACGACAAGTCCGTGCTCGATAAGCTGGCTGCCATCAAGCATCAGAACAAGGTCGAGATGTCCAATTATATTCTCAAAAACAACGGCATTCTTGTCGATCCCGATTCGATATTTGACGTGCAGGTAAAGCGTCTGCACGAATACAAGAGACAGCACCTCAACGCGCTGCACATTCTCGCCCAGTACCAGTGGCTGCTGGAAAATCCCAACGCTCCTTTCACTCCCAAGACATACATCTTCGGCGCGAAGGCAGCCTCGGGCTACTTCCTCGCCAAGCATATTATCCAGTTCATCTGCACTCTTGCCGACCTCATCAACAACGACAAGCGTGTTGACGGCAAGCTCAAGGTGGTCTATCTTGAAAACTACCGCGTGACCGTCGCCGAGAAGCTCATTCCGTCGGCTGAGATCAGCGAACAGATTTCCCTTGCCGGCACAGAAGCGAGCGGTACCGGAAATATGAAGTTCATGATGAACGGTGCCATCACCCTCGGTACTGAGGACGGTGCGAATGTCGAGATTCATCAGGTCGTGGGCGACGACAACATCATCATATTCGGCATGTCCACACCCGAAGTGGTGAAGACCCGCGGCATGTATTCACCCCGCAACTGCTACAACAACAACCAGCAGCTCCACAAGGCTATCGACTTCATGAGCGCAGGCTTTGGCGGCAGACAGTTCCACGAAGTGGTTGATACCCTGCTCAACAAGGACATGTACATGGCCTTAGCGGACTTCAACGATTATTGCAGAGCGCAGAACGATTCTTCGGCACTCTACCTCGATAAATACAGATGGAACTCCATGAGTCTTGTCAACATCGCCAAGTCTGGTATTTTCGCGGCAGATCGCGCAATCGAGGACTATGCGGAGAGAATCTGGGGACTCAAGAAGTAATAGAAGTAATAGACAATAGATAATAAACAACAGTGAAGGAGCGCTTCGCGCTGAAAATTGTTTTTCAGCGCGGAGGCTCTAATTAAATTCACACTTCACACTAAATATTGGAGGATACGATATGAAAAAGACTCTTTTCAATTCGCGCGATCCTTTTTACCGCAAACCTACCGGTGCTGTTGCCAACGGCACACCGGTTCACTTCAAGCTGTGCCTGCCGAGGTATCTCTGCTGTACGGCTGCAACGCTCATCATTCACAATGAGCATGAAAACAAGGTTGACAGAGGAAATCTCTTCTGGTGCGGTATGGAGGACGGTGATTTTGAGTATTGGGAGGTGGATTACACTCCCGAAGAGGCTTCTCTCAATTACTACTATTTCGAGCTTTCCACATCATCCGGTACGAAATACATCGGACGCACACGTTCCGGACTCGGCGAGCTTCAGTCTCAGCCCGTTGCGTGGCAGCTCACAGTATACGAAAGCACATTCAAGACCCCCGACTGGCTTACCGGCGGCATTATGTACCAGATATTTCCCGATCGTTTCTGCAAGTCCGGGGTTGAGCATGAGAATATCCCCTATGGCAGAAAGATGCATGAAAACTGGGGCGATCAGCCCGACTGGGCGCCGGATGAACACGGCATGATCACCAACTCTGACTATTTTGGCGGCGACCTGAAAGGAATTACGCAGAAGCTCGACTATATCAAAGCTCTCGGCGTCAACTGCCTTTATATCAACCCGATATTTGAAGCGCACGAGAATCACCGCTACAATACAGCCGATTACCGCAAGATAGACCCCATGCTCGGCACGGAAGAGGATTATGTCGAGATGTGTGAGGAGGCAAAAAAGCGCGGAATACGCATAATAATTGACGGTGTTTTCTCTCACACGGGTGACGATTCGGTATATTTTAACAGAAAGCATCGCTACGACACACTCGGTGCGTATAATTCCAAGGAATCCCCCTATTATTCATGGTTCAAATTCTATCAGTGGCCGGATAACTACCATTCGTGGTGGGGCATAAACACGCTCCCGGAGGTCAAGGAGGAAGAGCCTGACGTTATCGAATACCACACAGGCGAAGGCGGAACCGTCGGCAAGTGGCTTGAAAAGGGCGCCTGCGGCTGGCGTCTCGACGTCGCCGACGAGCTGCCCGACGTATTCCTTGACAGAGTCCGCTATGCCGCCAAGAAGGTTGACCCCGAAGCTGTCATAATCGGCGAGGTCTGGGAGGACGCCAGCAACAAGGTTGCTTACGGAGAGCGCAGACGCTATCTGCTGGGCAAGCAGCTCGATTCCGTAATGAATTATCCCTTCAAGGACGTTATTCTCGGATTCCTCACCGGCTGGTCAGGAGATGAGGCCATCGAGGTTGTCAACAACATCCTGGAAAATTATCCCCCGCAGGTTACGCGCATTCTGATGAATTCGCTCGGTACACATGACACGGAGCGTGCCATCACCATACTTGCCGGAGAACCTGCCCACAATCGCGGCAGGGACTGGCAGGCATATGCCAGGATGTCTCCCGAACAGAGGGAAAAGGGAATAATCAAGATGAAGCTCGCCACAGTGCTTCAGTACACTCTGCCCGGAGTGCCATGTATCTATTACGGAGACGAGGCGGGAGTCGAGGGTTACAAGGATCCCTTCAACCGCTCGACTTACCCATGGGGCAGTGAAAACAGAGGTCTGATTGACTGGTATAAGCGTCTGGGCAAGCTGCGCAATGATGTTGACTGTCTGACCGATGGAGATTTTGAGGTTGCCAAGTGCATAGACGCGGTTATGTCCTTTGTACGCAGGGGCAAGAAAGATTCGCTCTTTGTGGCAGTCAACCGCTCCGAGTTCAATACCCATCACATAGACCTTCCCGAGGGCTTCAACGGCGCGCGCACCGAGCTGGGCAAAGCCTCTGTCTACAATGGGGTTGTCACTATCCCGCCTATGAGCTGTATTGTTCTGAGAGCAAACAATTACTCTATGTTTAAATGACTGAGGAAATTATTATTCCGTATTAAGCGGTTGTTTGGAATACGCTGAATGAATTCCGGATTAACCCAAAGCCTCATGCGATAATTTGTGTGATTGACAAGAGATATATTTTTATTCTCTTGGATTTTGGCTAAATACAGGTTCTTAACAGATTCTAACCGACTTCGCCTTGGAAATTCTTTATTTCCGGGCGAAGTCCTTTTTAAAAATTCCTTGCACATTGGCAATAGGTGTGATATAATTTATTCGTGAGCAATAAAATTACCGTGGAGGGATTGTTTACCTATGAATCGTCAGTTAAGCGGCATTTTTTGGCGGCAGACAGGAAGGACGGGCAGCTTCATTTCCATATGCTTTATAAATATGCTGCTTAATTTCCGCTGGTCGATACCGGCTTGGCTTATTCTGGCGGCGAATTTAATTTTTGGCGTTCCTCCGCTGTGGGTCTTTTTTACTGTGCTGGCATTATGGCCGCTGGCAGCAATACTGATGACGTCGGTCGTGCGACTGCTCAGAAGGCTTGCTTACATGCCGGGGAGATACGATGGCTCCGGCCGCGGCACAGTAGTGCATGTGGATGAAAATACTCCGAACAAAAACCCATACTCCGCAACCGGACAGACTGAGGAAAACGTTAAAAAAGCCTACAACCTGTCAACGGAGGGCAGGGATTATTACGCCGAATATCTGGAAAACGAAGGTAAAAAATCCGAATTCTGAACAATTAATCAAGTAGTCTATCTCCGGAATAAAATTCCGGATGATAAAAAATCTAAACAATGAAAGGGGTTTCCATCATGGGACTAATTAAAGCAGCAGTTGGCGCGGCAGGCGGCGTTCTTGCCGATCAGTGGAAGGAATTCTTCTATTGCGAGGCAATTCCGAGAGACACACTGGTTGTCAAGGGACAGAAGCGCATTACATCGCGTTCTTCCAACACCAAGGGCAACGACAACATTATCTCAAACGGCTCCGGTATAGCAGTCGCTGACGGACAGGCGATGATCATTGTCGAACAGGGCAAGGTCGTGGAGTACTGCGAGGTTCCCGGCGAATATACATATGATACTTCCACCGAACCCAGCATTTTTGCGGGCAGCTTCGGTCAGAGTATACTTGCCACATTTAAGCAGATAGGCAAGCGCTTCACCTACGGCGGTGACACCGGCAAGGATCAGCGTGTTTATTATTTCAACATGAAGGAAATCATGGAAAATCCCTTCGGCACCTCTGATCCCGTACCGTTCCGCATTGTTGACAAAAACATCAACCTCGATATCGACGTTTCCATCCGTTGCAGCGGCTACTATTCCTACAAGATCAAGAACCCGCTGCTCTTCTATACCAACGTCTGCGGCAACGTTGCCGATTCCTTCAAGCGCAAGGAGATCGACGCGCAGCTCAAGTCGGAATTCATCAACGCTCTGCAGCCTTCATTTTCCCAGATGTCCGCCATGCAGATCCGCCCGAATGAGATTCCGGCGCGGGTGGATGATCTTTGCAAGGCGATGAACGAGATTCTCAGTCAGAAATGGCTGGAGCTGAGAGGTATTGCCGTTGTATCGGTTGCCTTTAAGAATCTCAACCTCCCGCCGGAGGATATGGAACTCATCAAGCAGGCTCAGCGCAGCGCCATTAACCGCGATCCCGGCATGGCAGCGGCTACCATTACCCAGGCACAGGCTGACGCCATGAGAGAAGCTGCCAAGAATCAGGGCGGCGCTATGAATGCCTTCATCGGTATGGGCATGGCTCAGAATGCAGGCGGAATGAATACGCAGCAGCTCTTTGAGATGAGTGCGCAGCAGCAGGCAGCCCGTCAGCAGGCGGATGCACAGGCAGCAGCGGCTCAGAAGCAGCCAGTTCCGCAGAACGGCTGGAAATGCGAATGCGGCGCTACCAATCAGGGCAAATTCTGCGAGAACTGCGGCAAGCCCAAGCCCGAAGCAAACGGCTGGAACTGTCCGAAATGCGGTACCACCAATCAGGGCAAATTCTGCATGAACTGCGGTCAGCAAAAGCCCGCCGGAGCGCCTCTGTATCGCTGTGACAAGTGCGGCTGGCAGCCTGAAGATCCCCACAATCCGCCGAAATTCTGCCCCGAGTGCGGTGACATTTTTGACGAGAATGACATACAGTAATACTCTCGCGAAAATATTTATCAAATAATGACAAGCCGTCGGTTTTCGTCGCTATGACGGAGCCGGCGGCTTGTCTACACTATTTTTCATCAGAGGAGAGATTAATCTATGGCCCAGAACGTGTTAGAATACAAATGTCCATGCTGCGGCGGCAAGATTGAATTCGACAGCACATTGCAAAAAATGAAATGTCCGTTTTGCGATACCGAATTTGATGTTGAGACACTAAAAAATTACGATAGCGTACTTAATGACAGTTCTCCCACAAAGATGGATTGGGAAATGCCCCAGAACAATGAGTGGCAGCAGGGAGAAACCGACAATATGGCTGTCTACAGCTGTCATTCCTGCGGCGGCGAGATCATCTGCGACAAGACGACTGCCGCGACACACTGTCCCTTCTGCGGCAATCCCGTCATAATGATGGGGCAGTTTGCAGGTGAGCTTCGTCCTGACCTTGTGATTCCGTTCAAGCTCAACAAGGAAGCGGCTGTCGCTGCGTTCAAGAATCATCTGCAGGGCAAGACTCTTCTGCCCAAAGCGTTCAAGACCGACAGCCATATCGAGGAAATCAAGGGAGTGTATGTGCCGTTCTGGCTTTTCAACAGCGAGGCAAACGCACATATCAATTACCGCGCTACCAAGGTCCGCACATGGAGTGACAAGAATTACATATACACCGACACAAGCTATTATTCGGTGGTCCGGAAGGGATCGCTCCAGTTTGAGAATATTCCTGTGGACAGCAGTTCCAAAATAGACAACGATATTACCGAATCGCTTGAACCGTTTGATTTGAGTCAGGCAGTGGATTTTCAGACCGCGTATCTTTCCGGCTATCTTGCCGACAAATACGACGTTTCCCAGGATAAGAGCGTCGAGCGCGCAAATCAGCGTGTATACAAGAGCACTGAGAATGAATTCAACGCCACTGTGACTGGCTACACCACGGTCAGCACAGAGAATGTCAATATTCAGCTTAATAACGCAAAGGCGAAATATGCTCTTTTCCCTGTGTGGATAATGACTACCAGATGGAACAACCAGAATTATCTCTTTGCCATGAACGGACAGACAGGCAAATTCGTCGGCAACCTTCCATTAGACTCAGGAGCCTTTTTCAAGTGGCTTTTTGGCGTCGCCGGAGCGGTCGCGGCTGTGGTAATGTTCTTTATGTGGCTTATATAGTTGATTGGACGGAGGGATAATAACAATGAGTAAAAAAGTTGCATCCATCTTTGTGGTTGTGCTGATGATTTTTGTCTTCGCCACTCCGGTATACGCTTCGGAGGCTGACGATGACGCTGATACCGCCACCGAAACAGAATACCATCATGTGCTGGATTTCGAGGGATTGCTTTCTGAGGAAAAAAGTCAGAGCATAGAAGAAGCGGCGAATGCCATTCTGGAAAATAACGGAGTTGACCTTTTCGCTTATGTGACAGGCGATGAAATTTCTGAGCTGAAAGAGACGGGAAACTCGATATACAGCACCTACTCCACAACTGACGCTTCGGTTGTGATGATGATTGATTCCAAAGGTGCGTATATAAAAGCATATGGCAGAGCTTCGAGTATTTTTACAAAAGAAGAGCTTAGCGCAATACTCAAGAAGTCAAAGAAGCAGGAAGGACGAGACGCCAAGCTGCTTAAATTTGTCAATCTTACCGGGAAGGCGCTCAATGAGAAGGGCGTACTTCCGATACCGCAGGGCAGATTGCTGCCCAGACTTGTAGATGACGCGGAGCTTCTCTCACAGGAAGAAAGATACGCTCTTGTAAAAAAACTGGATGATCTGAGCGATAAATGGCAGATCGATATTGTCGTTGTCACCAACAATTCGCTGGAAGGCAAGAGCGTTGAGGCTTACGCGGACGATTTTTTTGATTACAACGGCTACGGATACGGCGATAATAGTGACGGCATAATGTTTCTTATCAGCATGGATACGCGGGAATGGGCTATAAGTACCAATGGAACGGCGATAGATATATTCACTGACGACGTACAGCAGGAGATCAACGAGGACGTCGTTTCATATCTGCGCGAAGGGGATTATCTGGGAGCCTTCACTCGTTTTGCTGATCTTTGCGACAGCACCATTGAGGAATTCGTTTCATATGCAGTTTCGGATTCTGACAAATCTTCATCCGGAGGATTCATGTCGTTTGTTATTTCGGTGGTTTCGGGACTTGTCGTGGGATTCATTGTCGCTATGGTGCTGCGCGGTCAGCTTACCAGTGTCAAGCCGCAGACTATGGCAACGGCATATGCCAAAAAGGGCAGCATGAAAATCACGGAACGCACGGATCTCTTCCTCTACCATCAAATTACCCGCGTTGCCAAACCAAAAGATTCGGACAGCAGTTCGGGACATTCCGGCGGACACTCCGGCAGCAGCGTACACACAAGTTCTTCCGGCAGGAGCCACGGCGGTTCGCACGGACATTTTTAACTGAAATTTCAATAATACTGTTATTTCCATAATGAACGGGGGTTTGAAAGCAGTGAAAATTCTTATCACAGGCGGAACCACATTCGTCAGCAAATACACCGCCGAATATTTTGCGGCAAAAGAAAATGAGGTTACCGTACTTAACCGCGGAAGCAGATCGCAGGTGAAAGGTGTTGCCCATATCAATTGTGACCGTACACAATTGGGCAGCCTGCTGAGCGGAATGCATTTTGATGCCGTTTTTGACATTACCGCCTACACCGAGGAGCATGTAAGAACGCTTGTCGAATCGGGCGTTACGTTTGACGATTACATTTTCATCAGCTCCAGCGCGGTATATCCGGAAACCAATCCCCAGCCTTTTACCGAAGAGCAACACTGCGGACACAATTCGGTCTGGGGCGATTACGGCATGAATAAACTGAGAGCTGAAGAATATTTGAAGCAAAATGTCCCGGGCGCGTATATACTTCGTCCGCCGTATTTCTATGGGAAATACGAAAATATCTATCGCGAGGGATTTATCTTTGACTGCGCAATGCTGGACAGACCGTTTTTCATTCCAGGGGACGGCGGAATGAAGCTGCAATTTTTCAATGTTCACGATCTGTGCCGTTTTATGGAAATACTTCTTGAAAAACACCCGGAACATCACATTTTCAATGTTGGCAACAGCGCCCCCGTAACCGTGAAGGAATGGGTGGAGCTCTGTTATCAGGCGGCGGGAAAAACGCCAGGCTTTGTCAGTGTGGATGAGTCTGTTTTTCAGCGCGATTACTTCTGCTTCCACGATTATGAATATGTTCTCGACGTTAGCAGGCAGAACGAATGGATGCATGAAACAACGCCTCTTGAACGCGGACTGAGAGAAGAATTTGAATGGTATAAAGCCAATCCCGACAGTGTTTACTATAAAAAACCGTATATGGAATACATTGACAAAAATCTGTAAAAAACAACCCGGCAGGGTCACATGGCACATGGAAAAATGCCTGTGGACCCTGCCGGGTTGATATATTTTCTGCAAAATTCTCAAATTAAAAGAATCCTCCGCCGAACATCGGGGCAAATACAAGTGCGACTATTGTCATCAGCTTGATCAGAATATTGATGGAGGGACCGGCGGTATCCTTGAATGGATCACCGACCGTGTCGCCAACGACGGCAGCCTTGTGAGATTCGCTGCCCTTGCCGTCCTCGCCGCCGCCTTCAATGAATTTCTTGGCGTTGTCCCACGCGCCGCCGGAATTGGACATGAATATTGCCAACAGCACGCCGGTGACAAGAGAACCCGCAAGCATGCCGCCCAGAGCCTCCGTGCCGAGCATAAATCCGACAACCAACGGACAGATGATTGCAATAATGCCGGGAATGAGCATCTGCTTGAGCGCCGCGTGAGTAGAAATGCTTACGCAGGTCTTATAATCAGGATTCTGGCTGCCTTCCAGCAGACCAGGCATCTCACGGAACTGTCTACGAACCTCTTCGATCATTTCATTTGCCGCTTTGGAAACGCTGTCCATTGTAAGCGATGAAAAGAGGAACGGCAGCATTCCGCCTATCAACAGGCCGACAATGACCTTGGGGTCGAGAATGTTTATTGTGCCCAGAACAGGCTTTGTCGCGTGAGCGTAGGAAACAAACAGCGCAAGAGCAGTAAGAGCTGCCGAACCTATCGCGAATCCTTTGCCGATGGCGGCGGTGGTGTTTCCGACAGAATCAAGGCTGTCTGTGATATTGCGCACGGATTCATCCAGACCGCTCATTTCGGCAATGCCTCCGGCGTTGTCGGCGATAGGACCGTATGCGTCAACCGCAACGGTAATGCCGGTTGTCGAGAGCATACCTACGGCAGCCAGCGCTATGCCGTAAAGTCCGTTGTAGCCGCCGCCGCAGGAACGATATGCGGCAAGCACGCCGATTCCTATGAGGATGATGGGGAAGAGGGTGGACTGCATACCGACGGCAATGCCGCTGATAATGGTTGTGGCAGGTCCCGTCTTGGACTGATCGGCTATTTTGCGGACAAAAAGGAACTGATCGGAAGTGTATATCTCGGTGATTGTGCCGATCAGCAATCCCACTACAAGACCGGCGATGACCGGAATACAGTATCTCATGCTGCCCATCATAGAACGGCTGAGAAGTATAGAGGCGATAATCACAGCGCCGGAAGCGATGTATGTTCCGATATTCAGAGCTGTCTGAGGATTGCCGCCCTCCTTGCCGCGCACGAAGAAGGTGCCGACGATGGAGGCAACCAGACCGACTGCGGAGAGAATGGCGGGAAACAGAGCGGCTTTTGTGCTCATGCCGCCGGTCAGTCCTACGCCGAGGGTAATGGCGGAAATCAGCGAGCCGACATAGCTTTCAAAGAGGTCCGCGCCCATACCGGCGACGTCGCCCACGTTGTCGCCCACGTTGTCGGCGATAACGGCGGGATTTCTCGGATCGTCCTCGGGAATGCCTGCTTCAACCTTGCCTACAAGGTCTGCGCCCACGTCGGCGGCTTTGGTGTAAATGCCGCCGCCCACACGGGCAAAGAGCGCTATGGACGACGCACCCAGGCTGAATCCGAAGAGAATGTCGGTATTGCCTGAAATTGCGTAAATGAGGCAGACACCAAGCAGTCCGAGACCTGCGACGCACATTCCCATGACCGCGCCGCCGGAGAATGCAACCGAAAGTGCCTTGCTCATGCCGTGCTTTTTGGCAGCGTTAGCGGTGCGGACGTTGGCTTTGGTGGCGACCGACATGCCGCAGTATCCTGCCAGTGTGGAGAGCACAGAGCCGCAGAGGAAGCAAACCGCGGTCAGCCAGTTATTCAGACCGATGCCTATCGCAAGGAACAGCACTGCCACAAAGATGACCAGAATGCGGTACTCCGAAAACAGAAAAGCCCTCGCGCCTTCGTTGATGGAAGCGGCGATCTGTTTCATTCTTTCGGTGCCTTCCTCCTGCCGTTTTACCCTCATGGTGAGGAACAAAGCATAGAGAAGGGCGAGTGCGCCGATTCCGGCTGAAAGATACATTAATTTTTCCATATAATCCTTCCTTTCATGTTAGGGATATGCTGATTAAAGGCTCTGCCGTCGATTCCGCGCCACGAGGATACGTCTTTGAGCGGTGCGAGAATCGACTTAATCAGCGTATCCATAGAAATCCTACTCTTATTTTATAAAAGTTTTTTCGTCGTGTCAATTCGCAAAAATAACGAATGTGTATATTTTATTAATGTAAAATGTCTTTGAGACGCAATGAATATTTTTTCGTTATGGTAGTTGACTTGTTCTGTTGATTTTTAGCAAAGAAAATGCGATTTGCAAGGGATTACAGGAGAAATCACCATCGCAAATCGCACAATTTAAATTTATATATTTTGTATAATAGTTCTAATCACTCTGCTTCTGAGATCAGATCGTTCATGTCGTAAAGTCCGGCGGGCTTTC
>ONWI01000166.1 GCA_900321515.1 uncultured Eubacteriales bacterium
AAGTCCGGAAGGCAAGTGAGCTTTTATGAAAAGGTTTTACAAGCTGCTGAATAAATAAACGGTAAAGGGTGAGTCCAAAGTACAGTTAAATTTAAAACGGCGAAGTGATCGGTAAGATATTCGCTGAGGGAAAAACTGAGTAAGATCAGTCACGAAAAAACAAAATAGCTACGGCGGCATACAGCCGGAACCGGTACCGATATTGCAGATGATATCGGTACCGTTATTTTTGTATGTAGGAATGTGTGATAAAAATCAAACGAAAAAAATAGTAAATTTATTGTGAAAAGGTATGGACGAATCGCAATTTATCATGTATAATATAAGCAGAATATTGTGAGTAAATGGGGGAATGTGCTATGTTGATACCTAACTGGCTTTCCGTCTCTGTCATTCTGGTGGCTTTTGTGACCTGCATGATCTACCTGGAATTCAGCAGAAGCAAATATGTGCTGTCCACCACACATAAGGCGCTGACCGTCAACGGTCTGCCGCGAGTACTCGACGGCATGAAGTTTGTCGTGATCAGCGATCTGCACAGCATGTATTTCGGCAAGAACAACACGGAGCTGGCGCGAAAGGTCAAAAGAGAACGTCCGGATTATATTCTCTTCACCGGCAATATGGGGGACGCCAAGGCGAAAGACCTCGACGCGTTCTATGATTTCCTCGACGCGGTCGGCAGGGATATTCCCGTCGTCATGGTTCCCGGTAAGGAGGATCTGCGTCTCGGCAACGGCGGCTTGCATAAGAATTTTGTCAAGTCGGTCAGTGAAGCAGGCGGCGTGATCCTGAATAACTCCAGAGCCGAGATTAATGTGGATGGCGAAAGAATCTATATCTACGGCTACTGCCCCGGTTTGAATGCGGACGAGAACAAGCCGGTGGAAGAGTGGAAGTATAACAAGGTACGTACCGATGACGTGGAAAAAGCACTCGGCAGCTGCCCGAAGGACGCCACCGTTATTCTGATGACGAACTATGCCAAAGGATTTGAAGCGTATTCGCGTTGGGGCGCGTCGGTTGTGTTTGCAGGAGGCACACATGGGGGCTATTACAGAATCCCCTTTATTGACCGCCTCATCCGCAACAACAAGATTGCCTACACCGCCGGGGAATACCGACTCGCGAGAAGCACGATGTATGTGACGCGCGGTCTGGGAAGCCCCACACGCGTGAGATTCAACAACCCGCCCGAAATTGCGGTCATCAGCATCGCCCGGCCCAACAGTCCGCTGCTTAAGACGATGCCGGTCAGCACGGACAACGCCTATGAAGTATTCTCCTACTGGGCGAAGTCGGAGGGCAGAGCATTGCGGGAACTGCTTAACGAGCGCACCGACGCGCTGCGCGATTGGTGGGATGATCTCACCGGAAAAGAGCGTTCGGTCTATTCCAGACGCGGCACTGCCAACAAAGAGCGAAGCACTTATCTTTCTCCGCAGGAGCGTGCCAAGGAAAACGCCAGACGCGGCATGAGGGGCAACGGCGTGCGCCGGGTGTCCAGAGTCAAAACCCGCTCCGAATATATCAGCGATTTGCAGGCGGAGATGGGCAATACGGACGCGGTTCATTCTTATGATAAGTTCATGAGCGCGGAAGAAATCGACAAGATTAAGGTCTTTGGCGATATTCACATCTAAATGAAAGGAAACATGGCGGATTGTGGCAAATAATCCGCCTGTTTTTATTATGGTAAAAGAAAGGTTGTTATGCATGGCGACAATTATTAAAAACGTGGATATTATTAACGCGGATGGCACGGTTCACGGCGATATACTGGTGAAAGACGGCGTGTTTGTACGCGTGGGCGGCGAGATTGCGCCGCAGGAGGGGGACGAGGTACTCAACGGAGAGGGACTTTGCGCGATTCCCGGCATTGTGGATATGCATGTGCATCTGCGCGATCCCGGCCAGACGCAGAAAGAGGATATTCTCACGGGCTGCGCGGCGGCAGCGGCAGGCGGTGTGACCTCGCTGGTATGCATGCCCAATACCGTCCCCACGGTTGACACGCCGGAGATCGTGTCATATATCAAGGAAAAAGCGGCGGGAACGGGAGTGAATGTTTACCCGGCAGCGGCGATTACTTACGGGATTTCGGGTAAGGGATGCTGTGATTACGCGGCGCTCAAAGAAGCAGGCGCGGCGGCACTTTCCGACGACGGCCGACCTGTGGAACATGACGACATGCTGCGGCGGGCACTGGTTGAGGGACAGCGGCTGGGTCTGCCGATTCTCTGCCACTGTGAGGATTTGAAGCAGGCGGCAGGCGGTAAGGTGCATGAGGGACTCGCCTCCGAAAGGCTCG
>ONWI01000086.1 GCA_900321515.1 uncultured Eubacteriales bacterium
ACCCTGGTTGAACGGCGAAGGCGCTTATCAAAGCGTTTCAGACGGAGCGACCTCACCTTGATCTTTGCCGCAATGCCCGTATAACTTTTGTGATAACAGCTGTAAGCGCAAGAAATTATTAGGCAGATTGCACAATAGATAAGTTGCATAATGCTCTATAAAGCAGGCTTGGTTTACACACCGGAATAAGCGGTGTGGCGTCTATAAATGAAAGACATAAGGACAATTTGCGTTATAATCTCCGGGGTAAAAAATGATAGATTTGCAACACAGTTATAATTCAAGAAAGCATCACATCTGACACACTGTAAATGTCAAAACCCGTTGTTAATTATGACAAAAACAGACCGCACATATCGGGATAACCCAACATATGCGGTCTGGAAAAACAAATTATAAAAATTTATAATTCAGCTGTTCTTGTCTACCTGTTTAAAATTCTTGAGATTGCCGCTCTTGAGGCTGCGTCTGTCCAGCTCGGCATAGACATCCTCGAGCGGGATTCCGCGCTTGACCATCAGCACCATAATGTGATAGAAGAGGTCGCTGATTTCTCCGACAAGGTCGCTGTCGCTGTCGTTTTTAGCGGCAATAATGGTTTCGGCGCACTCCTCGCCGACCTTCTTGAGGATTTTGTCCAGTCCCGTATTCAGCAGGTAACAGGTGTAGGACTTCTCCTGCGGGTTGTCGCGGCGCTCAACAACCGTATCGTAAAGCGCTGTGAGCACGTCGTAATTTTCGTTTTGATTCTGCATTGTATTTCTGTCTCCTTATACTGTAGATATTTTAGCCGATTGTAAAATAGGGAAAAAAGTCGGTAATACGGGGGCTTTGACTTTTTGATGAGGGTGATTTTTCTCCAGTCCGGGGAAGAATTTTTTGATTTTTGACTTTTCGGTATTCGCCCAACCCCGTTTTGGTCTTGGCGCGTCTCGCTCGCTCGGCTCCGCCTCGCTCGTGAGGGCTTTGCCCTCACCCTCCCAGCAGGGCGCTGCCCTGCACCCGCCAGGGAGCCAGCCCCCTGGACCCCACGCTCGCGTTCGCTCGCTAATTAGGGCGCTTCGCGCTTTCTTTTTTCTTTTTCTTCTCACTCACCACTTCTCACTTCATTACTGCCCGAACTTCCTGAACGCAATCGGCTGGAAGAAGCAGGAATGATTGCCCGTGTGACAGGCTGCCCCGGTCTGCTCCACACGAATCAGAAGGGTATCGTCGTCGCAATCGCCGCTGACAGAGACAATCTTCTGATAGTGACCGGAAGTTTCGCCCTTGTTCCAGAGTTGGTTCCTTGAACGGCTCCAGAACCAAGTGCGTCCCGTTTCGAGCGTAAGTCTGAGCGACTGCTCGTTCATATAAGCCAGCATAAGCACTTCGCCGGTGGAAGCCTCCTGAATTATCGCCGGAATCAGCTCGGACTTGGCAAAATAGCGTGACAAGTCTCTCGGCTTGTCAGCCTCGGCAATGGCGTTCGCAACATCCAGATCACCCGTGTAGATCGCCTTGCCCGCAATCGCGCCGTAAAGACCCGCGTTCCGCAGGGCGATAATGTCCTCAATGCCCGAAACGCCGCCGCTCGCCACAATGTCGCAGGACACGGCTCCGCTCAGCTCTGCCAGTTGCGCAAGGTTGGGACCCGTGAGCGTTCCGTCCCTCGAAATATCTGTAAAGATGATTGTCTTTACACCGATTTTCTCCATTTCGGCAGCCAGATCGGTAAAGTACACGTCGGACGTGTCAAGCCAGCCCTCGGCGGCAACCATGCCGTTGCGCGCGTCGATGCCTATGGCGATTCTGTCGCCGTACTTCGCGACCGCTTCGCGGGCAAACGCGGGATTCTTGACGGCAGCCGAACCGAGAATGACCCTTGCGATTCCGTTGGAAAGGTAATAATCGACCGCCTCCATGTTGCGGATGCCGCCGCCGACCTCGACCTTCAGTCCGGTTTGATTGGCGACACGGAGAAAAATATCCTTGTTGACGAGCGCCGCGTCTTTAGCGCCGTCGAGATCGACCATGTGAATCCACTCCGCGCCGGCAGCCTCAAAGCGGCGAGCCGTCTCCAGCGGATCCTCCGCGACCCTGTGAGCCGTGGCATAATCCCCCTTGACCAACCTGACGCAATTGCCGTCCTTAATATCTATTGCGGGAAATATTATCATTTTTCTAAATTCGCTCCTTTTAAATTAACGCCGACTAAAGCCTGTATTCCGGATTCGTCCCAGAATTCATTCTCCCAGAAAAAATATTCGTTTTTTCTCTTTTTGAAGATTCTGAAAGGTGTAACCGAGTTGTCGTACATATGCATAACATCGCATACCTTCACAAGTTCCGGTATGATATCCATACACTTTGTGTATCTTTTAACAATCTTATCCTCAGGCACCCGTTTTCAGCACGCGACCTGACGCGCGAAACATTAATCTCGGGATATGCCGCAAGAATATAGAAACATCTGATAAAATACCCTTGGGATTTAGCCTTTTGCAATAATCGGAGATTCCTGTCGGTGGATAAAACCGTTTCAAAAGTAAAGCTGCGTTTGTCAGCGATTGCGCTTTCTCTCATTTTCTCAGCCAGAACGGCAGCTTCCAAATCAGTGCAATGGTTTGTCCGCTTAATCTCGTCGGCGTTGATATAGGGTTCAATAATTTTTGCCAATTTTGTTATAGTTGATTTTCCGCCTTCAGGAATATTATCGGGATTGTCATTTAATGTTTCATTCAAAGTCATGTTAATTCACTCCACGCTGTTCACAGCACGCCTTTCGTCGAGAGGGTACCGTCGTATTCGAGCTTCACGGCTGCCTTCAGGGAATGAGCCACCGCCTTGAAGATCGCCTCGATGATGTGATGGGAATTGTTGCCGTAAAGCGATTGGATGTGAAGCGTCACCCCTGCATTCATGGCGAACGCGCGGAAGAATTCCTCGGTCAGACAGCAATCGAAGTCACCGCAGCGCCACTGCGGAAACTGCGCGTCAAATACGAGGAACGGCCTGCCGCTGATGTCCAGCGAACAGAAGGCGAGTGCCTCGTCCATCGGAATATAGAAGCTGCCGTAGCGGGCGATGCCCTTCTTGTCACCGACTGCCGCGGCAAAAGCCTGACCGAGGGCAATGCCGATATCTTCGGCGGTGTGGTGTCCGTCCACATTCAGATCGCCCCGGCAGCTCACTCTGAGACCGAATCCGGAATGCACTCCGAACGCGGTAAGCATGTGGTCGAGGAAGCCGATGCCGCTGTCAGCCGAGACTTCGCCGCCGTCCAGATTCAATGTGATATCAATGTCGGTTTCTTTTGTGGTTCTGGTAATTTCGCCCTTGCGCCCACTCATGATAACGCTCCCTCCAGCAGCCGCACAACCTCGGCATTTTCCGCCTCCGTGCCGCAGGTAATCCTCAGATAATCGCCCATATGGCGCACAATCACGCCCTCCGCCTTCATGGAATGGAATATCCTGTCCGCCTCGCCGGACGGGAATTTCACAAAGACGAAATTCGCGGCGGTCGGCAGAAGCGAGAGCTTATCGGGATATCTGTCGGCAAGCGCTCTGACCGCGGCGTAAAGCGAATCGCGGGAAGAAATCACAGCCTGCGCCGCTTCGCGCAGTTCATCGGGGCAAGCAAAGAGCGCTTCGGCAGCCGCCTGGGTCATGGAATTGACGTTGTAAGGGGACTTCGCGGCGCGAAGCGCCTTGGTGAGGGCGGGATTCGCCACGGCGAGTCCGCAGCGTATTCCCGCCATGCGAAGCGCCTTGGAGCAGGTTTTGAGCACCATGAGGTTGTCGTACTTTTCCACGCAGTCCAGCACCGACTGATCCCAGAATTCCATATAAGCCTCGTCCACCACGACAAGGCAATCCGGAACGTCCTCTATCAGCCTGAGAACTTCCGTTCTGGGAAGTCCGACGCCGGTGGGATTGCAGGGATTGGAGAAGATCACAGTCCGCGCGCCCTCTTTTTTGATGAGGTCAATCAGCGCGTCCACGTCAATACGGAAAGATTCGTCCTTTTGATACTCCACGCAGCGATTCTCCGCCAGATATCCGTAGCATTTGTACATAGAAAAATCCGGAGAAGTACAGACCAGCGTTTCGCCCTTGGACATAAGGGTCTGGGTTATCAGGGTAAGCAGTTCATCCGAACCGTTGCCGACGGTTATCAGCTCAGGTCTGACCCCGAAGAATCCTCCGGCAGCGGCGCAGACCGCAGACGCGGCAGGATCGGGATAGCGGTTGAGGTGCAACTGAGAAATACGAGCGATGATATCCGCGGTCATTTCCCGGGAAATTTCCAGAAAGGACTCGTTTGCGTCGAGCCGGATCCTGTAATTGCCGCTGATCGGCTCATACGGCACCATTTCCCGCACTTTTTCGTTTAATCTGTATGACATATATTCTTACCGCCCTTATTCAAATCTCACCTTAACGGCGTTGGCGTGCGCCGTAAGGCTCTCGTTCTCCGCCATCAGCACGACATCGTTCCTGACCTCGCGCAGCGCGTTTTCATTATAATAGATAAAGCTGGACTTCTTGATGAACGCGTCCACCGACAGCGGGGAGAAAAATCTCGCTGTGCCGCTTGTAGGAAGCACATGATTCGGACCCGCGAAGTAATCGCCCAGCGGTTCCGGCGCGTAATGGCCAAGAAAGACCGAACCCGCGTTGTCAAAGCGTCCGATGTATTCCATGGGATTCTCCACGCAGACTTCCAGATGTTCGGGCGCAAGCTCGTTTGCCATTTCGACGGCATCGTCAAGCGAATCGCAGATAATAATGCCGCCGTAATTGGCGATGGATTCCTCGATGATCTCTCTGCGGGACATCTGGGCGCACTGCCGGACAAGTTCCGCGTCGGTCTTCTGCGCAAGCTCCCCGCAGGTGGTGACGAGAATAGCCGAAGCGAGCCTGTCGTGTTCCGCCTGACTCATGAGATCAGCGGCGAGGAATTTCGGGTCGGCGGTTTCGTCGGCGACGATCAGTATCTCGCTCGGACCGGCTATCATATCTATATCAACGGTGCCGTAAACCAGCCTTTTTGCGGTTGCGACGAAAATATTGCCGGGTCCGACGATCTTGTCCACCTTGGGGATTTCGGCGGTGCCGTAAGCAAAAGAGCCAATTGCCTGCGCTCCTCCGCAGAGGAACACCCTGTCAACGCCGGCGATGGCAGCAGCCGCCAGAATGTCGCGGTTGGCGCTGCCGTCCTTGCAGGGCGGAGTCGCCATAATAATTTCGCCTACGCCGGCGATCTTGGCGGGAATGACGTTCATCAGCACCGAAGAGAAGAGAGCGGCAGTGCCACCGGGGACATAAACGCCGACTCTGTGCAATCCGCGGATTCTCTGACCCAGAATAACGCCGTTGTCCTTGGCAGTGAGCCAGCTCTGCTGCACCTGGCGATTGTGGAAGTCTTTGATATTTTCGGCAGCCCGTTTCATTGCGGCAATCAGTTCGCTGTCGCATTCCTTTTCGGCATTGTCGATAACGTCCCTGGGGACCTCATAGAATTCGGGGGTTGAAGTGTCGAATCTGGCGGTGTATTTTTTAACAGCCTCATCCCCTTCCGACCGGACGTCGTCCAGAATGGCGGAAACGATTTCGGTGACTTTTTTGTCGGTATCACCGCTTCTCTGCCTGAGCTGGGCGAGAAAATCACGTTCCGCCTTTCCGTCCGCCTTCACAATTTTTATCATATTTTTTCCTCCTCAAAAATCACTATTCTCTATTCTCTATTCTCTAAAAAGAAAAAGCCCCTTGCCCGCCCTCGCGGAATGCAGTCAATGCCGCGGTGATAAAAGTAAGCTGTCACTGTGCGCTCGTAAGCTGTCGGGACATTACGATTCTGAATGAGGGATCGAACCTCCGCGCCCGTCCTGAGACGCAACCATAAGTGCAGCGTGCGCCGCTGCCGGCGTTGGCATTCGCCCTGCCGTCCGCTAACGTCGTGAATTATTCTGCTAAATTTTCGTTAAGATCTACGGTCCAGTTGGTCTGCTGAAGCGAATTGTCGAGCAGACGGAGTTCTTTGGACAAGCTGTCAACCTGCTTCTGAAGCTCCCTGACCGAAACCGTGGGAATAATCTTGATTTCGGAATTTCTCGCACGGAAAGCCGAACGGCTTGAAGTGTTGACCAAATCGCGGTAAATCGACAGTTTCAGGGTGAGAGCATCCTTTCTGGCGATGATTTGGGTAAGGGACATACCGTCCACGACGGTGGAACAATTGGTCATATTGATGCGGCTGATAAGCCATTCGAGCCGGTTCAGGTTTTCGTTAAGTTCCGCGAGCAGGTCATCCGGATTTTCGGAAGGCTGCTCGCCCTCCTGCTTGAAGGCGTTGTTTTCCAGACGGCTTCTGAGCTGCTGGATACGGATACTGAGATCAGCCCTCTCCTGCAGAGCCTCGGCTAATTTCATTGCAAACCCCCCGTTATTTCTGACTGCCGAACCAGAAGTAAACCTCGTCGCCCGGCTTGTAGGTGAACATCACGGAACGGCTGTTCGGCGAGCAAAGGCAGGTGGCGTTATATTCGTCGCCGTTCATATTGTATGCAAAAAAGCTGTGCTGCTTCTCATCAATTCCGGCGTATTCGGCGGGAGTCTCCTCGCTGTCTCTCATACGGAAGGCGAGGGTGATATCATCCCATGTGGTCTGATTGATATCGGAACCGATTTCGACCTTGTAGATAGCGCCCTCAAAATCAATGTCGCGCTTTTTGGAGACATATTTGTCCACAAGGCTGATTTCCCTGCTGTCCATATCGGCGAGAATGCTCTTGCTTACGGCGTCAACATCATCGACAGGGACGAGACTGATAAGACCCTTGCTGATGAAAATTTTGTCCAGATGACAAATGCTTCCGTAAAGTCCGTCCGTGACCTTGATGAATTTATTGTAAGAGCAATATTTCTTTGCGCCGAAGAAAATATGAGCGACGCATCCATCGGTAGTCTCGTCGATATTATTGGGGTCATAATCCTTTCTCTCATGGAGCGCATTGGAGACGCCGTAGATATTCAGCTTGCCCCTTTCGCTCTGACCTCTGAAATAGAGGCTTATTTTGCTGTTAATGGTTTCAAAATAAGTCTTGCACATGCCGGGATTATCTTCGAGCAGAATAATATTGTCGCTTGTAACAGACAGCTTGCTGTGTACGGCGTAATAAGCGGGGGACGTTTCAAAATACTCGTGATACATGCTGTATTTGGTTTCCTTGCCGCCGCGGGTGAAGCGGTAAACCAGATTGAAGGTCTGTGAGGAATCGTTGAGATTTTCGGTCAGCACACCGAGGCTGTCAAACAAAGGCATCCAGATTTCACGCATAATACCTTCATTGATAGGCTGGGACTGTCTGTCGTCGTAAAAGATATCTTCTTCGGAGTCGTAAAACGCGTGAACGCCGCTGTTGAATGAAATAAGGTAATCCCCCTTGTATTCATCGCCCTCAGCGGCTTCGCACTTTTTGACCTTGAAGCCGCGGCTGTATTTCTCCTGCATATAAGACTCAGCCCGTTTGCCAATCTCGTCGGCGCGCTCTCTGTTTTTGATGATTTCCTGCGCGGACTGACAACCGACGGCAAACACCGGAAGCAGCAGAGCGGCGGCAAGCAGCAGAGCGGTTTTCTTCTTCAGGGAGATAAATCTCACAAAATTCTTGACGTTTTCTTTTTTCATTGTAAATGCACCTCTTTCGATTTGTTTGTGGATATCAGATTTGTTCACTCCGATGAACGACAATTCGCGGAAACATGCGGGAATCATACGAACCCGTCGCGCTGCGCGCTTTGTTATTTGATTCCCAGTCCCCACTACCAACTATTTCACTCAGTCTTCCTTTGCCTTTTCCAGCTTGTGCCGACTCATAACGCACATATCCTCAACGGTATCGAATCCGTGAGCCGCATAGAAATCCTCGCTTGCCCTGCCGCGCATGGTGAGCAGATACACCGAAGTCACGCCCTTGCGTTCGAGATAACCCATAAAATCCTTAAGCAGCTGACCGCCGATGCCCTGACCCTTCATATCGTTAGCCACGCAGAATTCGAGTATCTGGAAATGAATGCCGTCGTAGGACATTTCTCCGTGACCCATAATAAGGGCAGCGAGCTTGCCGTCGCGATATTCGGCGGCGCCGCAGAAATTGGGCATTCTGATTATATCGCGGAGCCTGAGACGAGCTGACTCATTGCTCCACATATCGTTCCACGGCGGTGCGTTGAATGTTTCGACAAAAAGCTCGGTAAGCTCACCGAGCATTTCGGGTACAATTTTCTTCAATCTGATCAACCTCCAGTAATAGCGTCTTCCATCTGTGTGGCAAGCGCCTCGATTTCGGCCTTGCGAAGTTTCAGGCTGGCGGTGTTGCAAATGAGGCGCGCAGAGATGGGGCAAACGTCCTCTTTGACCTCAAGCCCGTTCTCACGCAGCGTGGAGCCGGTCTCGACGATATCGACGATAGCGTCGGCGAGTCCCAGCAGCGGCGCGAGTTCCACCGAACCTTCTATTTTGATGACCCTCACATCCATCCCCTTTGATTCAAAGAAGCGGCGGGTCACATTGGGATACTTTGTGGCGATGGTCTTTGTGCTGAATCCGGAAAGGCAGTCAACGCCCTTTTTGCCGGCGACGGCGAACTTGCACCGTCCGAATCCGAGATCAAGTATCTCATAGAAGCAGGAGCCGTTTTCGATGATGGTGTCCTTCCCCACCACGCCGAGATCACACACGCCGTTTTCGACGTATGTGATCACATCGGGGGCTTTTGCGAGCACCACCTCTATGCTGTCGCCCACAGGCAGAATGAGCTTTCTGCCCTTTTCCCTGACGGCGGAGCAGTCGTATCCGATTTTCTCAAAAAGAGCGACCGTATCCTTTTCCAGCCTGCCCTTCGTCAGCGCAATTCTCAATGGTTTCAAAAAGGTTTCCTCCTATTTTTTTCTGCTTTTAGGTGATTGTAAAAGTGGGAAATGTCGGATTTTTTTGATAATGTGAAGAGGGGGATTTTTTCCGTTCGGGGCAGGGGTTATCTTGGATTTTTCCTATTTCGGTATTCGCCCGACCCCGTTTTGGTCTTGGCGCATTTCGCCCGGTCGGCTTCGCCTCCCTCGTGGGGCGCTGCCCCACTCCCCGCAAGGGCTCTGCCCTTGACCCGCCAGGGAACCAGTCCCCTGGACCCCACGCTCGCGTTCGCTCGCTAGTTCGGCGCTGCGCGCTTGTTTTTTTATTTCTTCTCACTGACCACTGACCACTCCCCACTCCTATCCGGCTACAGCTCTATTATCTCAATTTCCTCGCCGATGTGATCGACGCGGGCAATGCCCTTGGCGCGCGCGTATTCCACCGCCTCGGCGAGCGTGTCGCAGACGGAATACTCATAGATATGCTTGTCGCCCGCCAGCTTGGAAGCGTACTGGAGCGCCTTGATCTCGAATCCCTCGTCCGAATGGACAAGAATCTGAGGGATTTTGGCCGTGACATTGCGGGAATGGGAACACGCCTTAGTCAGCGCGTCGATATCCACGGCGAAGCCGCAGGCAGGCGTGGGAAATCCGAATTTTTCCAGAAGCCGGTCGTACCGTCCGCCGGAGAGCACCTTGTTGCCCGAACCGTGCGCGTAGGCAGTGAATACGATGCCCGTGTAGTAATCCTTGCGATGAACGATGCCGAAGTCGATAATCAGCTTGTCGCCTAAACCCAGTTGAGAGAGCCTGCCGTAGAGATCGCCGAGATAATCGAGATATCCGGTCACCCCGCAGTCCTCGAAAATATCATAAGCCTGCCGAAGCACCTCGCCGCCCCCGAACATTCTCGGGAGCTGCCTCAGCGCGCGGACAGAACTGCTGTCGGGCATTTGTTCGAGCGCCTCGGAGAGCGCGCCGTAATTCTTGGACTCGATGTAGTCGCGCAGCTCCTCCTTGGTTTCCTCGCTGACATTGAGATTGTCGGCGAGCGCCTTGAATATTCCGGAGTGTCCGATTTCAAAGCGGAAGTCCTCGAGATTGGCCCTGAGCGAATTGATTGCCATGACGATAACCTCAAGATCGGCCTTTCTGCCGCCGGCTCCGATAAGTTCGATGCCGGTCTGCTTGTTCTGATCGCTCTCGCCGCGGAGGCTCTGCCCGATGGCGAAGCTGGTCTGTGAATAATACACCCTTATCGGAAGCTGAGCGTTGCTCAGCTTGGTAGCCGTCATGCGGGCGATAGGCAGGGTATTGTCCGGACGGAGGACCATCAGTCTGCCCTTGTTGTCGCTGAGCTTGTACATGCTGTCCATCGGCAGGAAGCTGTCGCCGAGGTTGAACACGTCGTAGAATTCAAGGAACGGCGTGCGGACCTCGTTGTAGCCGCCGCGGGCGAACATCTTGCAGATTTTGGATTCAACGGCACGTCGTTCGACGCACTCCGAAAAGAGCAGATCACCGGTACCCTCTGGGGTAATTTTATAATTTTTTCTCATTCTGTCACTCTTGCCTTCTTTAAGAATTGCTTTAGTATGCTACTATGTTACTATGTTAATATGATAACATGCTGTCTTAGAAAAGTCAATTATCAACATAAGCCGCGTCAGATTTTCGCCATAGCGGACAAATATTTTACCGATTCTTGATATTGGTTGGTATAATTCACTCACACAGCGCAGGCTCTACAAATCAAACAGGCTCACCTGATTGCTTTCCGCCATGCCGTCGAGGACGCCCGCGCCCTCAAGAATCTCCATCACGCCCTTCGAGACGCCGGAACGCATCTGCACATCGCTCTTGGACATGAATTTGTAACCGTCCGCGCGTGAATCGACCAGACTGACAGCGGCAGCCTCGCCGAGGCCCTTCAGCGTGGTGAAGGGGAGGCGCACCTGCTTGCCCTCCATGAGGAATTTGCGCGAGTCGCTCCTGTAGAGGTCAACCGGAAGGAAGACAACGCCGCGCTCGCGGGCTTCGTTAAGGATCTGCATGGTAGCGAGCTTGTTCTGTTCCTTAGCGGAAGCGCCCCTGCCCTTTTCCTCGAGTTCCTTAATGACGGCCTTGATGTTTCTGATGTCGGAGGTGGCAAGCTCCGCGTCGAATTCGTCGGCGCGCACAGTGAAGTAAGCGGCGTAATATTCCTCAGGAGTATGCACCTTGTACCATCCGAGGCGCAGTGTTGCGATCATATAAGCCGCCGCGTGGGCCTTGGGGAACATATATTTGATTTTGAAGCAGGAGTCGATGTACCACTGAGGGACATTGTTGTCCTTCATGGTCTGCACATGTTCCGGAGTCAGCAGTTTTTTGGCATTGCCCTTTCGCACGATTTCCATGATCTTGAAGGACATCTGATTGGGCACGCCCTTGGCGATGAGATAAGTCATAATGCTGTCGCGGGTTCCGATGACCTCCGAGATGGAGCAGGTACCGCTCTTGATCAGGTCCTGCGCGTTGCCGAGATACACGTCGGTGCCGTGGGAGAGTCCGGCGACCTGCAGCAGGTCGGAGAATGTCTTTGGCTGGGTGTCAATGAGCATCTGCCGCACGAAATTGGTGCCGACCT
>ONWI01000257.1 GCA_900321515.1 uncultured Eubacteriales bacterium
ATCCATTGAGTTTAATTTCCCGATCTATTGCGACGGTAACGAGGTAAGGCGTCTGTTGTGGGAGTGCGGCGATACCGTCGAGACGGTATGCCTTTTGCGTCGCTGAAATGATAAGTGTATTTCATTGTCATACTAACCGAAGTATTGTATTATCTGAACAGGCTCTTACAATATCAGGAGAGAATCCGAGAAAACTCTGCATTATTTCGTGTGACATGTAAATAATTATCTTAGAGCCTGCTGACGAATCACTCCATGCACGGATTGTTCGCTGATTTCCGCCACGTTTTTCAAAAATCCTTGTTATTACACAAAGCATTGCTTGCTGTTTTGGCTTTTTCCGGCGAAAAATATGACGGCGCAGTCCGCGCATGTGGAGATTGATCAGCGGATTCTTCGGGAATTATCACATGTGGAGGAAAGCATGAAGAAACTGACGCAGATGCATATTGATGTTTCGGCTTATTTTTTTGCATTGACGCTAACGGTCATAATATGCCTGTTCGCTGCGGCAATGTGCTATATTGAGCTTTGTGCGAGGGATACTTTGCTCAATTCCGGAGGATTGATTTCAGGGGTACTTGACGCCGCTATTGAATGGACGGATGGGCTTATTGTGTGATGCTATTTGCATAGAGCCTGCTTATTGGCTTCTTGTACAAATAATATAAAGAATTTATCTGAATTGTTAAAAAAAAGCAAAAAACTACTTGACATCCTTAACCGAGGGTGTTATAATCTCTACAAGAAACCTGAGAGTAAGAGTAGTAGCTGAAAACAGTTCATTGTCAGAGAGCGGCGGTTGGTGCGATGCCGTAATGTGCATTTCGGTGAATGGACTTATGAGGGCGAACGAAAGCGCGTCCCCGCATGGATGGCGCAAGTAGCAATCGACGGGAGTTCGCACCCGTTATCAAGGCGAGGCGTATGACAAGTACGTGCAAAGGTGGTCGGTTCCGTCAGGAGACCGGCAAGCCGGGTGGTACCGCAGGAGTTTGGATCTGATTATTCAGCGCTCCTGTCCCAGCAGTCAGCAGTTGGGACAGGAGCGTTTTTTGTTTCCTTTCCAACGACTCACCTCTATTGTTTTATTTATTTTGAAAGGAAGATCACTATGAAGCAAGACGAAAAAATCCCCTACAAAGTATATCTCACCGAGGACGAACTGCCGAAGGCATGGTACAACGTCCGTGCCGACATGAAGAACAAGCCGGCGCCCCTGCTCAATCCAGGCACAGGCAAGCCGCTGCAGGCGGAGGAGCTTTATCCGATATTCTGCAAAGAACTGGTTGCGCAGGAGCTGGACAATGACAATCCGTTCATTGAGATTCCCCAGGAAATCAGAGACTGCTACAAGATGTTCCGTCCCTCACCGCTTGTAAGGGCGTACTTCCTTGAAGAGGCTCTTGGCACTCCCGCCAAGATATACTATAAATTCGAGGGCAACAATACCAGCGGAAGTCACAAGCTCAATTCTGCGATGGCACAGGCTTATTACGCCAAGAAACAGGGACTCAAGGGAGTCACCACGGAAACAGGCGCGGGCCAGTGGGGCACCGCACTTTCAATGGCTTGCGCTTTCTTCGGACTCGACTGCAAGGTCTACATGGTCAAGGTATCGTACGAGCAGAAGCCATTCCGCCGCGAGGTAATGCGTACTTACGGCGCTTCGGTCACTCCTTCACCCTCAACCGAAACCGAGGTGGGCAAGAGGATACTCGCCGAGCATCCCGGTACCACCGGAAGTTTAGGCTGCGCCATCTCCGAGGCGGTCGAGGCAGCGACTACACGCGAGGGCTACCGCTATGTGCTGGGCAGCGTTCTCAATCAGGTGCTTCTGCATCAGTCAATCATTGGTCTGGAGGCAAAAACCGCATTTGACAAGATCGGCGTGAAGCCCGACATTATCATCGGCTGCGCCGGCGGCGGTTCCAATCTCGGAGGTCTTATCTCTCCCTTCATGGGCGAAAAGCTGCGCGGCGAAGCCGACTATCGCATAATTGCCGTCGAACCCGCTTCATGTCCCAGCTTCACAAGAGGCAAGTTCGCATATGACTTCTGCGACACCGGCAAGGTATGTCCTCTTGCAAAGATGTATACCCTCGGCAGCGGCTTCATCCCCGCGCCTAATCACGCCGGCGGTCTGCGCTATCACGGCATGAGCACCATACTTTCCCAGCTCTATCACGACGGCTATATGGAGGCAACTTCGGTATGTCAGACTGACGTCTTTAAGGCAGCTGAGCAGTTCGCGAGAGTTGAGGGAATCCTTCCCGCCCCCGAAAGCTCCCACGCCATCAAGGCGGCTATCGACGAGGCTCTCAGGTGCAAGGAAACCGGCGAGGAAAAGACAATTCTCTTCGGACTCACCGGAACCGGTTACTTTGATATGTTTGCTTACGAAAAATTCCACAATGGCGAGATGTCAGATTATATTCCCACCGACGAAGAGCTTGCTGCCAGCCTGGCAAGCCTGCCTGTAGTCGAATAAAATCTGTTGCGGGGCTCCGGCTTCTGAAACAGATATGAAAAATATTAAAAAAACACTTGATTTTTTCTCCGGCGTGTGGTAAAATATTTTGGTAAATCTATTTGTACGTCAGCCGTGAAGGTCAAAGCGGCTATACGGGATTTTTGAAAGAGGTGACAACCATGCAGGAGAAGATGCATCCCACATACGAGGATACAACCATTACATGCGCTTGCGGCAA
>ONWI01000138.1 GCA_900321515.1 uncultured Eubacteriales bacterium
CAGGCTACAGGAAACTCTGTCCGCTTTGATTTGCAATGTGAAGTCAAAGCATCGCATACTGGCTAAATTGTATAATGAAAAATTACGTTTTTTTGCTTATTCCACCAATTGTGGAGGACAAACCCTTCCTTTATGTAGTATAGTATATACAAATGTCGGGGCGTTGTTGATAGGTATTTAAAGATCGTAAAAAAATTAATCCAAATTGCATATATTCTGTTTATCTTACCGCGCGTTTCGCATTGAATGTCAATAGGATGTCATTTTACCGTTCGGAGTTCCCTGATCCTCGCATCAGGCGGCTTTTACGGTTATTATCCGGTTTGAATAAGGCAAGACTCTGGTATAACCTGCTGCAAAAATCAGCCGCGGAATCAGAAAGGAGGGGGAATATAAATGTTGGAATGGATAATACTTGGATTGCTGTTCGGAGGAGCGGTACTCGCGGTTGCCATTACGGTGACGGAGGTGATCAGGCGAAGCAACATCGGCGATATCATTAAAAGACATATGCTCAACTCTACGGATGAGGCAGTAAGGAAAGCTCTCGGTAAAACCATAAAGGCAAAGATTAAATCCAAAGATGTGAATGTGGTCAGCTTGGACGCTATATGCATGGATACCGGAGAAGTAATCGAGTACACCATTACAAGCGACAGCGGGGTAGACTCGTCGATTACCGCTGGCACCGAAGTAATATTCAACGCGTGATCAATAACGACGACTGAAAAAATAAAGGAGTGAAATGCAATGCGTAAAGAACTGAGACTGCTTCTTGGAGGTCTGGGAATAGGTGTGACCGTGGGTGCTGCCGCCTACGCTTTGATGAAGCTCTCTGACGAGAATTTCAATCAGGATGATTTCCTTGAAACGGATGTAGCCGTACCTTTTGATTTTTTCCTGAATGACAGTGTTTTCGTTGATGATGTCAACGGACAGATGCTTGCCGAATGGATACGCTCGAAGGAGCGGTCAAAAGACTCGGTATGCATAGTCGCCTATCCGGATAAGGAAGTTTTTGACAAGTTCAACATCACCGGCTGTCCGGATAATCTTGACCCCGAAAAAAATCTGCTGATGTTCCTGCTCGACGCTGAAACCTCCCAGATTTATGCGGCGAGGCTGATAAGCTTCTGCACCATGTCCGAAACGGTCAGTGAGCTGTTCTGCGGCAAAAAGTTCTTTGTTCTCGCTGAAAACACCGACCGGCGGAACAATGAAAACAATTTCCAATGAGAGGAGGGATAAATCAATGCTTAATTTTTCAAATATCCTGATCTGGTTTTTTTTTCTATCCAACAAGACAGTAGCAGTCATCACGGCGTCAATCGTTGTACTGGTTGGAATTTGCGCGGCGATTTTCTTTTTCTTAAGGAAGTCTCCTCAGAGGAAACCGTTTTCAGTTCTGAGCAAAAGGCAGGTTACTTTAGACACGCTGAACGGAGCTTCGATTTACAAATGGGCTAAGGAAGCGGGTAATAAAAAGGGATTTGAAAGAGTTGTGGTGTACGCCAATAAAAAATGGGTTCACAAGCTGGGCTATGAATACCCTTCTCAACTCGATCCGGAGCATAATGTGATTGCTTTCTCGGTGAACATAAATACGGGAGAGTCTGCTAATGAACGGTTGTTCAGCTTCCTTGAAATGAGCGATCAAGTGAAAGCGCTTTTTGGAAAAGAAGACTGCTTTTTCCTGAAAGACTAATACCAAATTATTTACTGAAAGGATGATTACAAATGTCAATTGATTTTACAGCAGAACTTCAGGACAAGATCTGGCAGCTTATCGGAGGCCAGGAGGTAAGACCGAAGCTCTTTAAGATGAACGATGCACGCCGTTTCCTTCTCGAAGTATCGGATGACAACCCAAAGGTGGTCGGCTGCGTGCTCAGCGTCACGCCGGAGAAAAACAAATTCAGGGTGGTAATGCTGATGATAGACCGCACCGGAAACCTGATTCAAAACGGAAAAACTACCTATCTCGGCAGACAGATCGTAGCCAATGAAATTGATGATTCTGTGATAGAATTCCTGAACGGTGCAACACACAAAACGCTTATGCTTAATCACTTATAATTTTTTAGGAGGTTTTGATTCATAATGTGGATTACAATATTAGCTGAAATCATCTTTGTTGCCGGTACAGCTGCCATTATAGGTCTGATAATAAAAGTTGCTTTACTTACCGTTAACTTCGTAATGGGCAAGATCAGGGAAAAGCTTGCGGTCAGGGCTGGAAGAAAAGTCTTTATGTCGAGCGTCGCCAAGCTTGCTCAGGAGATTTCCGCCGAAGCTGAGAGAACCGGCAATATCCATAAAGTGGATGATCTGATGAGGGCGATGGGCGACAAAGGAGTTGCCATAGCTGCAATAGACTCTGACGGCACTGTCGATGAGGATGATATCCAGATTTATTCCGCTAATTCTGTAGACGATAAGCTCAGCAGACTGTTAGCCGATAACAACGGTGAATTGGTTATTAACTGAAATGATGCTTACATACTCAAAACAGAAAGGACATAGCAATGACACAGATCAAGATCGTTTTTCTATTTGCTCCTGTCAGTTGCTTTGAAAAAGAGCTTCTGGATCGAGTCAAAGTTATAGTAACCGAGGAATACTGCAAGTTGTACGGCTGTTCCCCTGAATCTATTTATGTAAAAATATGCGAAGGAAAATCCGCCTCCAAGGGGGTTGATATGGCACTTTTCATCGCTTCGCAGGAGAAGAGGCTTAATGAGGGAACAATGCGCGGTATGCTGAAAAAGGAAGTCGCCAACCGTCTGATTTTGCTGTTTCCACGTAAAAGCGGTTTCAAAGGCTGCATAACCACCGTGGATGACTCTTTCGATGAAAATAAGTCCTCTGCACCTCAGACCGCGCAGAGAACCGGGGAGGTCAATGAGGACGCTCCGGGTGAATACAAAAAGCGCGCGGTAGCTTATGAAGCGGTGGATCCTGTATATACATACGACATGCTTGTCATAAGTCCGGAAACAAGAGCGGCAATAGAAGCGGCGGTAGGCCGCATCCAGTATGAGCAGAAGGTTTTTGACGAGTGGGGGCTTTACGCCATCATGCCGAATCCTGTTTCGGCGCTGAGCTTCTACGGTCCTCCCGGCACCGGCAAAACTATGGCAGCCGACGCCATTGCACACCATCTCGGCAAGAAAATCATCCACGCCAGCTACGCCGACATCGAAAGCAAGTACCACGGCGAAGGTCCCAAGAACGTGAGCGCTCTTTTCCTTGCCGCCGAACAGCAGGACGCGGTGCTGTTTATTGATGAAGCCGATTCTCTGCTGTCAAAGCGCCTTACCAACGTTAGCCAGGGTTCGGAACAGGCTATCAATTCAATGCGCAGCCAATTGCTGATATGCCTTGAGAGCTTCCACGGCATAGTGATATTCGCTACGAATCTGGTGGTAAACTATGACCGTGCCTTCCTTTCTCGTCTCATCAGTGTGGAATTCCCGTTGCCCGATAAGAAATTCCGGACGATTATATGGAAAAAACACCTTAGAGGTACTCAGGGCGCGAGAGCCAAGTTAAATATTCCGCTCGCCCCCGATGTTGATGAGGAAAAACTGGCAGTCTACGAGCTTTGCGGACGTGAGATACGCAACGCCGTTGTCAGCGCCTGTGTGCATACCTGCATGGAAAAACTCACCTATGTCGATCAGGCACATCTTTGCCGGAGCGCCGAGGAGCAGATAGCAAGCCGCGGCAAGGTGTCCCAGACGGATGACCATACTCAGGTGATTGCGAAGGCACTTCAGTCCCGCCTGGATAACGCTGCCGAGGTCACCGTTGTCAAAGACAAAAAATAGACATTAATCCAAACAAAAGTTTTTATACCCCACCTTTTTCAGCGACAGTCCCTGAGAAACGCCTGTACCCATGCTTTTATCAGGGATTGCCGTTTTTCTTGACGGAATATGAAAATATTCAGAAAAATATTCAGGAGAAAAAATAATCAGTAAAAAAACAGAAAAATAACATATAAATCCTTTACTTTTTGCTATAGATTATGTATAATATTAATTGTCAAAAAATCTGATATTATGTTAATCGGAGGCTATTATGAGCAATGAAGTCAGAGGATACGGCGCAAGACCTGTAATTGAAGCAAACAAAAGCAAATACCTTCCGGTCTCGAATAAGCTCAAACTGGGCTTGTTTCCCAAGACGGAGATTAAGAACCATATTGAAAAATTCAAAGTCGATCTGTCAGTCTGCGATCCGGATGACCCGTCGGCATACGACAGCTTTGAGGACTATCTCGCACGCGATTTCAAAGAGGGTATGCGCCCGCTGGATCAGCTGCCCGGCGGGCTTATATGTCCCTGCGACGGCTGGCTTACCGCGCACTTCATCAACAATCTCTGCACCATTCCGGTCAACGGCCATATGTATTCGGTTGATAAGCTGATGGGCGGCGAGGGCGACTCGAAGGAATTTGCCGGGGGGCTTGCTTTGATAATCCGTCTGGACGAGGCTGACCCGCACAAATTCATCAATATCGACGACGGCGTTCTTTGCGATGTACGCCAGCTTGAGGCGGAAAAGAATCAGGAAGGCTCGATGTTCTTCGGTCCAAGAACCTGTACCGTCATGAATACCAAAAGATTTCACGGCGTGGTTCAGGTGGAGGCGTGCGGCAATCCGAAGGGCGTTGAACAGCTTGGCGGCGGAGAAAGCCCTGCCTTCCGACGCGGCGGCGTCAAGGGACGGTTCCTTTGCTCAACAGCCGGAATAATTCTGCTTTTCAAGAAGGGCATGATGTTCCCCGATGACGAATTTATGGTGAATACCCGCAATTGTCTGGAAACCCGTGTGAGAATGGGCGAAAGACTCGGTGTCGCAATTTCTTTTTTAAACAATTAAATTATTAATTCGGTTCTTAAGCAGTAAAACCGCAAAGTGAGCTTATGGCTCGTCTTGCGGTTTTACTGCTTATTATTTTGATAATCTGGGAATATAAATACAATTATTTAACTCAGAACTAAAAAATATAAAAATAGGTATTGCATTTTTTAAATTCGGCTGATATAATATGTAGATGAATCTGAGAATGATTTTCAATTTTATTTTTGAGGGTGATAATTTGGAAAACGCCGAATGCAAAAAGAATTATCGCACCCGTCAGCAGGATGCTCTCGAAAGATATTTCCGTATCAATCCGGACGCCTGCGTTACTGCTGACGACATTTACATGTATTTTGTCAACAGCGGCGAAAAGATAGGCAAGGCGACTATCTACCGGTGTCTTGACCGCATGGTGGAGGGCGGGGAAATCAAAAAATTTCTGTCGGACGGCGGCGAAGGAGCGATGTATCAGCTTATCGACGGAGAAAACGGCTGCGACAGACATTTTCACCTGAAATGCACCGGCTGCGGGGCGGTCATTCATATGGACTGCGAATTCATGGACGAATTCGAGCGGCATATAATGGAGCATCACAATTTCCGGGTTGATAACGGACGCACGATTATATACGGTCTGTGCGGCAACTGCGGCAAAATGAATTAAACTAAACAAGAGGTACTTCAAGAGAATGAAATCCGAAAAATTATTACGGGTGCTGTCATTGCTGCTGTCTGCCGCTGTATTTGCGGCATTTATGCAGGGATGTTCCGCCGGGAAGCATAAAAGGAAGAGCGGTAAAATATCCATAGTGGCGACCATCTTCACGCAATATGACTTTGCGAGGAGAATAGCGGGCGACAGGGCAGATGTAACCATGCTGCTCAAGCCGGGCATGGAAGCCCATTCCTATGAGCCGAGCCCCAAGGACATCATAAGCATATCCGGGTGCGATCTTTTTCTCAATGTGGGCGGGGAATCGGAAAGCTGGCTTGATTCGGTGCTTGATTCGGCAGACAATCACAATATGCTTATAGTTTCAGCGATGGAATGTGTAGAGCCGATTGAGGAGGAAACCGCGGAAGGAATGCAGAGCCGCGGGCATGATCACCATGATGATGACGACGGCGACGGACATGACCACGAAGAAGAGTACGACGAGCATGTATGGACTTCGCCGATGAATGCCATTGCGATTGTAAACCGGATAAACGAGGCACTGTGCGGAATTGATCCCGACAACGCGGAGTATTACTGTTCCAATACAAACGAATATGTCGCCGAGCTGACTGAGCTTGATTCCATGTTCCGTTCCGTTGTGGCGGAGTCCAAAAGAAAGACGCTGGTATTCGGCGACCGTTTTCCTCTGCTTTACTTTGTGAGGGAATACGGGCTGGATTATTACGCAGCTTTTCCCGGCTGCGCGGCGGAAACAGAGCCGAGTGCAGCGACTGTGGCTTATCTGATCAATACGGTAAGGCGTGAGAGGATTCCGGTGGTGTTGTACATAGAACTATCCAACCATAAGGTTGCCGACGCGATAGCCGAATCAACGGGAACAAGGACGGCTCAGTTCAACACATGCCACAATATCTCCGCAAAGGACTTCCAGGCAGGAGAGAGCTATCTCAGCCTGATGACGGCAAATGTCGGTATACTCAGGGAGGCTTTGAATTGAAAAAAACTCTTATTAAATGCAATGATGTGACGCTCGGCTACGAGAATATGACGGTTCTCGAACATGTCAGCTTTGAACTGAAGGAGGCGGATTATCTCTGCGTCGTGGGTGAAAACGGCGCAGGCAAATCCACTCTGATCAAATGCCTTGCCGGTCTGAAAAAACCTGCCGAGGGACAAATTGAGCTTTCGCCTGAACTGGCACGGGGAGACGTGGGCTATCTGCCACAGCAGACAGCAATACAGAGGGATTTCCCCGCCTCGGTGCGGGAAGTGGTGATGTCAGGCTGTCTCAACCGCAGCCGGATTATTCCCTTTTATACAAAAGCCGACAGGGAGCGGGCTTCAAAGCACATGGAAGAGCTGGGAATAACCCATCTTTTTGACAGATCGTACCGTGAACTTTCCGGCGGTCAGCAGCAGCGTGTGCTTCTCGCGAGAGCGCTATGCGCCTCCGGCAGGCTGCTCATCCTTGACGAGCCTGTGACCGGACTGGACCCTGTGATCACATCAGAGATATATGACATTATCAAAACTTTCAACAAAAAATACAATATTACAATAATCATGGTTTCGCACGACGTAAAGACAGCGGTAAAAAGCGCGAATAAGATACTTCACCTGAAGCACAGCGTCCAGTTCTTCGGCAGCACCGGGGATTATATAAACAGCAGCGCAGGGCGGGAATTCATTGGAGGTTGACAGGAAAATGCTGGAAATGCTTTCATATCCTTTTATAATCAGGGCACTTGTGGTCGGCACGCTGGTATCACTCTGTTCGGCGCTGCTGGGCGTCAATCTGGTGCTCAAAAGATACTCGATGATCGGAGACGGACTTTCTCATGTGGCGTTCAGCGCCATGGCTGTAGCCACTGTAATGAATTGGGCGCCTCTGTGGGTGGCAATCCCCGTGGTGATAGCCGCGTCATATATCCTGCTGAGGCTGAGTTCAGACGGAAGACTGAGCGGCGATTCGGCGATTGCTCTGCTTTCGACCGGCGCCCTTGCGGTGGGAATATTCATCATTTCCATGAAATCGGGCATCAATACCGACATCAGCAATTACATGTTCGGCAGCGTTCTGGCGATAAGCAAGTCGGACGTTTCGCTTAGTGTGGCGCTCTCGCTTGCTGTGCTGGCGCTGTATGTGCTTTTCTACAACAAGATATTTGCCGTTACTTTTGACGAGCCTTTCGCAAAGGCGACGGGAGTCAGGGCTGATTTTTACAATATGCTTATCGCCGTGCTTACAGCCGTAACCATCGTGCTTGGCATGAGAATGATCGGCGCTTTGCTGATTTCCAGCCTGATCATTTTTCCGGCTATGTCATCTATGCGGCTTTTCAAATGCTTCAGAAATGTCGTGATTTGCTCGGCGGCAATATCTGTGGTGTGCTTTCTTGCCGGGCTTATGGTTTCTTATGAGTATTCAGCTCCCACTGGGGCGAGCGTTGTAATTATCAATATTGCGGTATTTGCGGTGTTCTGCGCGATTGATTTTATAAGGGGAGGCTCAATCGCAAAGAGATTGAATTTACGCAAATAAAAAAACAGCATTGCTTCACGTTTTTTTGAATTTATGTGTTGCAATGCTTTTTATTTTGCGGTATATTATTATCAGCAGGCTCTCAGAACCTATTCCAATGGAAGGAGTTGTAATTCGTATGGCATCTACAAAGAAATATCTTGAATTTATTCTGGATCAGCTCAGCGGACTTGATGATATCACATATCGCATGATGATGGGCGAATATATTCTTTACTACAAAGGGAAAATATTTGGAGGCATATATGACGACCGTTTCCTGGTGAAGAATATCGCAACGGCACGCCGGCTCATGCCGGACGCGGGACTTGAATCGCCTTATGATGGGGCAAAGGAAATGCTGTCGGTTACTGATATTGACGACAGAGAATTCCTGACGCGCCTTGTGAATGAGATGTATGACGAACTGCCCGTTCGCAAGAAAGGAAAATAAACGTAATTAATGAAAAATGAAAGAATAATCAGGGGTGTGGCTGCCTTTTTCATCGCAGCCATGATGACGGTAAATATAATTGTACTGATTTCGCTCCGTGAGATAAATGAGAACATCACAGCCGTGGCTGTATCGGAGCCGGTATCATCTGCGGATATAAAACGTGAGCCGGATTCATCGGAAAAAAAGCTTTCTGAAAGCGAGCTTGACAGAATTCATGATCTGACCAAAAACATGATACTGTATCACGGTATCTACGATGAAAAGGCTGACGCAAAAGTGGATGAGCTGCTCGGCGAGCTTTACGGTATAGACAGGGATTACGGTGATCTCTGGAAGAAAATCATGGATTACTGGGAATATACCAACACCGACTTCAAGGTGAATTATAAGGAAGTCCCGGAGGGATTGCCCGAAGGAGACAATCTTTGCATCATTATTCTGGGCTATCAGCTCGACGATTACGGCGGAATCAAATATGAGCTCAACGGCAGGCTTAAAGCCGCACTCAAATGCATTGAGAAATATCCGAACGCGCCTGTGATATGTACTGGCGGAGGCACCGCGGAAAAAAATCATCAGGCTACGGAAGCGGGTCAGATGGTCAAATGGCTGAAGAAAAAGGGCGTTGACGAGAACCGGCTTATTGCGGAGGATCAGTCTGAATCAACGGCGGAAAATGCGATTTTCAGCGATGAAATACTCCGCAGGGATTATCCTCAGGTGGATTCTGTACTTTTGATAAGCAGCAAGTATCACCTTTTGTGGAGCGATCTGATATTTCAGTCTGCATTTATGAAAAGCTCGCTGGAAAACAATTCGCACGAGATAAAAGTAATCTCAAATTATGCCTTTAACACCGATCATTATTTCTTTAAGGCGTCTCAGAAAATGCAATGGCAGACAGGCAGTATGCTTGAACTCATCGGTGAGGACGACCTGATGGAGATATTCTATTCCAATTACAAATATCAAAATTATTTAAAAAACGATAAACCTGAGCTTTAAGCGGGTGATATTATATGATACTGATGACCAAAATCTGTATTGTTGTGATACTGATACTGTCGTGGACATGCTTTGTGGAGGAAGCAGCAGGTTATTTCTTTCTGCACAGGGGCGACAGGACGAGATTCAGAATTCTGGTCTTTTTTACGATAGGAATGATGGACACGATTCTGTTAATGGACTATTTTTTCACCAGATAAAAAGGAGATGGATTATCAAATGAGGCTGCTGATTGCCGAGGACGAAAGGTCTCTCTCTAAGGCGCTCACTGTCATTCTTGAAAAAAACAACTACTCCGTTGACGCGGCTTACGACGGCGAAGAGGCATTGGATTATCTGGCTGTCGGTCAGTATGACGGTCTGATACTCGACATCATGATGCCGAAAATTGACGGATTGACCGTGCTGAAAAGGCTGCGTGCCAAGGGAAACAGCATTCCGGTGCTGATGCTCACCGCCAAGTCGGAAATCGACGACCGCGTGGCGGGACTGGATTACGGAGCCAACGATTATCTTACCAAGCCGTTTGACACAAAGGAACTGCTTGCGCGTATTCGCGCCATGACCAGAGGGCGTTCGGGTACACAAAGCTCGGTTATGACAATGGGCAATATCTCACTCGACCGCACCACATATGAACTTTCCTCGCCAAGCGGCAGCTTTCGTCTGGCAAACAAAGAGTTTCAGGTGATGGAACTGCTTATGAGCAATCCGAAGCAGCTTATCCCGACGGAGCTTATGATGGAGAAAATCTGGGGCTTTGACAGCGACGCCGAGATAAATGTCGTGTGGGCGTACATCTCCTATCTTCGCAAGAAGCTGACGGCCCTGAACGCGAATATTAAGATTAAGGCCTCGCGCAACGCGGGATATTCACTGGAGGCGGCGGAATGATAAAGAAGCTGCGCCGCAAGTTTATTGCCATTTCCGTACTGTCTGTTTTTTTAGTGCTGTTTGTCATCATGAGCGCAATAAACATTCTCAACTACACAAGGGTAGTGAATGACAGTGACAAGGTGCTGAATGTCCTTGCCGAGAATAACGGCGAGTTTCCGAAGCACCAGAACGGATTCAAGCACCGAAGCAAGAGCAGCGACTGGCTGTTTGATGAGCTTTCTCCCGACAAGTCCCCCGAACTGCCGTATGAATCGAGATATTTCACCGTCCGACTTAGCCCCGAAGGTTCCGTCACATCGGTTGACACCGGCAGGATAGCCGCAGTCGATACCGATACCGCAAGGGAATACGCCGAGGAGTTGTGGGAGAAGTCCGGCAGCAGCGGTTTTGTGTCAAATTACAGATACCTCAGATTTGATGACTGCGGAGATACCGTTATCATATTCCTCGACTGCCGCAGCCGGATGGATTCGTTCCGCTCTTTTCTGATTTACAGCGTGGCGGTTTCTCTGGCGGGAATGGTGGCTGTCGCCGGTCTGGTGCTGCTGCTTTCCAAGATGGTTATGAAGCCTGTGCAGGAAAGCTACGAAAAGCAGAAGTCGTTCATCACCGACGCAGGACATGAGATAAAGACCCCGCTGACAATAATAGATGCCGACGCGACTATTCTTGAAATGGACTGCGGCGAGGACAACGAGTGGATAAGCGACATTCACTCGCAGGTTAAGAGACTGTCCGCTCTCACAAAAGATCTGATTTACCTCTCTCGCATGGAAGAGGAGTCGCCGAGGGTGCAGATGCTCGACTTCCCGCTTTCCGATGTTATCATCGAGACGGCGCAGTCGTTCCAGTCGCTTGCCAAGGTGCAGCAGAAGGAATTCATTGTGGATGTCGAGCCTATGCTGAATCTCTGCGGAGACGAAAAGGCGATAACACAGCTTGTATCTATCTTGCTTGACAATGCTTTGAAATATTCCGACCAGAATGGCACCATTTCGCTTAAGGCATATTCCAAAGGGCGCAATGTCTGCATAGAGGTATTCAACACAGCCGAAAACGTGGACACATCACAGCTTGGAAGACTCTTCGACAGGTTCTACCGCGCGGACAAATCCAGAAATTCGCAGACGGGCGGTTATGGCATCGGACTGTCTATTGCCAAAGCGGTTGCGGAGGCACACCGTGGCAGGATCTCCGCTGCCAGCGCGGACGGTAAATCGCTGACGATAACGGCGGTACTGGGAAGGTAATTCTATTTACGCCAGCAACTAATGCTCGTTTTTGGGGGGTGAATGTACAATGGACTGGACAGAAAAATTCCGCAAGGCGTTTGTGCTCAGCTATGACGACGGAGTGTATCAGGATATCCGGCTTGTGGAGATACTCAACAGATACGGGCTGAAATGCACATTCAATCTGAATTCCGGACTGATGGAGCCTCCCTATGTCTGGGAAGCCGACGGCGTAAGGGTAGAACGCATGCCTCCGCAGACGCTTCCGCAGCTTTACGTCGGTCACGAGATAGCTTCGCATACCCTTCACCATTGCGACCTCACGCAGCTCTCTGACGGCGAGGTATCCAAGCAGGTGACGGACGATATTTCGGCGCTGGAAAAAATATTCAGCCGCAGTGTTACCGGCTTTGCCTATCCTTTTGGCAATACTGATAAAAGGGTAAAATCCCTTCTGAAGACATGCGGCGTAAAATACGCCAGGGGTGTGCGATCCACACATTCATTCGGGCTGCCGGACGATTTGCTGGATATTTCCCCGACCTGTCGCCACAAGGAAGAGGAGATATTTGATCTTGCACGGAAGTTTATTGAGTTGAAGCCGGACCGTCCGGAAATATTCCTGATGTGGGGACACAGCTATGAGTTCGACATGCAGCGCGGATGGGAACGCTTCGAGCGCTTCTGCGACCTGATAGCCGGTCACAGCGATATCTATTACGGAACGATGGAGCAGATATTTCTTTAAACAGTCAGCAATCCGTGATCCGGTGAGCGCTTTATTTGACGGTTTATGAGCCGTTGAAAGGCTCACAGGACACGATGCTCTATATCTTTCTGAAGCATGGGAGGTGAAATTTATGGATAAGAAGCTGCAGGACGCTATTGAGAAGCTCAAAGGCGCGGCGGGTTCCATCAGAAGCAAGGATGACGCTATCGACTTCCTTGTGAATGAAACCAAACTGCCCAAGGCGGAGTGCGAAAAGGCATTTGACGCCATCGCGAAGGTTGACTTCAAAGACCTCGCCGATAAGCTGCCTGGAGGTATTGCGGACAAGATTCCTTCCGGAATTACAAAAAAATTCGGTCTGTAAGGATTTTTCGTCAAACTTTGCGCAAATTCTTATTGCACATGAGTTATTCTTTTGACAAAGATAACTTGTGTGCATTTTTTTGTGCGGAAAGGAACAATGACATGTCAGTGGTTTTTGAGAGAAAAGGTGATACGCTGGTTGCGCTGCTTTCGGGCGAAATAGACCACCACACCGCTGCCGAGTTTCGCGACAGCATAGACCGCGAGGCTGAGATGCTTCATCCGTCGGTGCTTGTGCTGGATTTCGGAGGCATAGGATTCATGGATTCCTCCGGAATAGGCTTGATTATGGGCAGATACAGGAATGCTGCCGCATACGGGGGTGTGATCCGTGTGATAAATCCGTCCCCTATGATAGAAAGAATGATGAAGCTTGCCGGTATGACAAGACTTGATGTGATTTAATACATTATCGAACTATAAGTTAACAAAATATTTTAAATATAGCAATAATTGATTGTTATTTGATGAAAAAGTGAGGGTATAATAATCTATGAGAGCTAAAGCAAAAAATGAAATGAGGCTGGTCATTCCCAGTAATTCAGCCAACGAGAGTTTTGCGAGGTCTGCCGTTGCCGCCTTCATGGCGCAGCTTGACCCGACGATCGAGGAAATGACCGATATCAAAACGGCAATTTCCGAGGCAGTGACAAACTGCATTGTTCACGCCTACCGAGACACCATAGGGAATATCTGGATAGAGGCAAAAATTTATGACGACGGGCGCATTTGTGTGTCCGTCAGGGACAAGGGCTGTGGAATACCGGACGTTTCCAGGGCAATGGAACCTCTTTTTACCACCGGGGGAGGTGAACGCGCCGGTCTGGGTTTTGCTGTGATGGAGAGCTTCACCGATAAGCTGAGAGTCCGCTCCGCGGTGGGCAAGGGTACTACCGTCACCATGGAAAAGCGCGTGGCGCAGAGATACCGTCATGACGGTTGAGCAGGACAGGCTGGTTACTGAAAATATAGGTCTTGTTCACGCCTGCGCGCGCCGTTACATGGGACGTGGCATTGATTATGACGACCTCTATCAGTCGGGCTGTGAGGGCTTGGTAAAGGCTGCTGCCGGATATGACGGCAGCCGCAGCGTAAAGTTTTCCACATACGCCGTACCTGCAATACTCGGAGAAATACGCCGTCTCTTCCGCGACGGCGGCTCGGTAAGGGTTTGCCGCAGTCTGAGGGATCTGGGACTTAAAATCCATCGGGCTGAGACCGAATTCCGCAATTCCGAGGGAAGAGACCCCACGGTGAGCGAACTTGCCCAAAGACTTGGCGTGGAGCCTGAGAGCATTGCCGAAGCGATAGAAGCTTCCCGTCCGGTACTCTCGCTGACAGCCGAACGCGACGGAGAGGAATTTGACGAGGATGTTCCGTCCGAGAGCTTTGACGAGACGCTGGTCGATATTGTAGCGCTCAGAGAGGCAATCGCTTCGCTGGAGAGAACAGACCGCGAGATAATCCGCATGAGATATTTTGTCGGAAGGACGCAGGCTTATGTTGCCAAAACTCTTGGAATGACGCAGGTTCAGGTGTCCAGAAGGGAACGCAAAATAATCAATTGCATCAGAAATCAGCTGCTTAAGTGACAATCCTCCGGCTTAGTGTATAAATACTGTTGACGAATTGTTAACAATGTTAAAATAGCCCGTATTTCTACATTTGGGAAAAATAATCTGTTGCAAATTTTTATTTTGTGTAGTATAATAATCTTGGGTCAGTAATGCTCCTTGTATTACTGAAAATGGGCAATTTCCGTGTGTTATTGCTCTTGCCTTGTGCCGGGGAATCAGTCCTACGGTTCCCGGTATGTCCACAGGATTACATAGGATTAAAAGCTAAAATCTTATGCACTGTTTTTATTGCACTACAGACGGTGGTATAAATTTTATTCTTTTTTGAGGTGATATGAAAATGCCGCGTATAATCAACGGTGAAAAGAACAACATCGTAGGAGAAAACATTCGTATTTTAAGAGTCACACGCAGGATGAGCCAACAGGATCTTGCAGACAAACTCGATGAGAAGGGCGTTTATGTTTGCAGAGGCTCTATTTCCAGAATTGAGGACGGTCTGCGCACTGTTACCGATATCGAGTTAAAAGGTTTTTCCGAAGTTTTCAATGTTACTGTCAACGATCTGTTTGTTGAGCGTGATGTATTTGGTGAGCAGGTAAGATAGTTTGAACTTTAGGCTATTTTGGCGATGGAATGGCAAATGGGTTAAGTTCTGAATATTGTCGAATTAACGTGTAGGATACTTTTGCTGATTCATTAAAAAAATATGCAGTGCAATGCCCGATAACATGGTACTTATTGCCGTGTGACGGGCATTATCGTTTTTTTGACATTTTTTGATGGAAATGTGTTTGCCAAAACATAAAGAAAAGTTAAAGATTCATTTTTTCGCTTGACAAATTTTTAATAAAATGTTACCATATAGTCACAATGATGATTTTCAAAGGAGTGTGTTCGATGAGCGGGTACTATGATAATGCAGGGTGCGCTGAATTCTGAGATATTTTTATAACGTGTTTATTGTTGTAA
>ONWI01000084.1 GCA_900321515.1 uncultured Eubacteriales bacterium
CCGCAGCGAATAGCCCATGCCGCAGTAGCCGTCGTTTGCCAGACCGTCGAGGAAGCAGGCGGCAAGTCTGCCCAGACCGCCGTTGCCCAGACCGGCGTCAGGCTCCTGATCGTATATTTTTTCAATGGTGGTGTCGTAATCGGCGAGACACTGTGAAACCACCTTTTCAAGATTGAGATTGTAAAGATTGTTGCGGAGGGAACGTCCCATCAGAAATTCCATGCAGAGATAGTAAACTCTCTTGCCGCCGTTCTTGTCGTTCTTGTCGGCAAATTCCTTGCGAGCCTCAAACAGAATATCGCGTATCACAAGCACTATCGCCTTGTAGATATGCTCGTTGTCGGCATCCTCCGGCTTCAGTCCGTAGTGATGCGAGAGCTTGGAGTCAATGAGAGTCTTCATTTGTTTTGCGTTCAGGTTATTCATAAATAAACCTCCGGGATATTTTATAATGCGGCTCATATTCATTTCCATACGCCCCAAAACGCCGCAATTAAAGGGGGTGACCATTATATTTTAGCATATTTTTAATCTAATTTCAAGAATAAAAATTACAAGATAGGATCGAATATTTGTGCAATATTCCATTTATATAGGTATTATATGATATTCGGTATGTGTATTTTGTATATTTTTACAAAACTGTTATCAAATTGTCATAAAAGTCACGTTTTACAAAGCGTCATACGGAACTATTTTGGAAAAATTTCATAATAACACCAAGCAAGGCAAGCTACAAAACGCCGCAGGATAAATCCAAAACAGATTATATCATGCGGCGTTTTACTCATATTGGGTTGAAACAAGATAATAATTTGCGTGAAGATTTTGTGTACTGTCATAAAAAACGAATCAGAGCGCAGAACAAGCCCGCATAATATCTTATCAAAAAACATTTAGGAACTGTGCAGAATTTAATCAGTCGTTTATTGCCAAAAAATAAAGTGTTCTTCGACATTCTAAGAGCCTGCTGACGTATCTCCGCGTGTGCGTACCGCGCGGTCAGATTTTTCGCCAAGGCAGCCAAAACTGCAGGCAATACTTTGTGTATTAACGAGGATTTTGGCAAAATATGGCGAAAAGATGCAAGCGAGACGTGCGTGGAGAGATACGTCAGCAGGCTCTAACGAGCTAAATGTATTAATTATTTCTGCACAGTTACTTACCAGCGGACAATAACCACTCCGTTGGGATGGAGCCAACCGTTGTCGTAAAGGTTAGCAAAGAATATCTCCTTGCCTTCCATGTATGGGGTCTGCACTGTCTCATCGGAACAGTTTATGATTATCTTGAGCTGATGATTTTCGCAGTCAAGTTTGAGATATTCTATTACGCGGTCGTTGGGAATCTCATTCGGGAAGTGGAAGTTACGGCTGCGGAAAAGCGGTTCGTTTTTGCGCAGCCAGATAAGCCGCTTGACCATGTTTATGCGGTCTGTGAATTGCCCTGAATCTATCTTGTCCCAGGGCATACAACGGCGGCAGTCGGGGTCTCCTCCACCATCCATGCCTATCTCGGTGCCGTAATATATGCATGGGCTGCCCGGCATAGTGAATATAACGGCAAGCTGCTGATATACCAGATCCATATTGCAGTGATTGCGGCGGAACACACGGTCTGTGTCATGTGAATCCAGCAGATTGAAAAGCACGTCGTTTGTATGCTGCATATACATTGTGTAACAGCGGTTGACCATATATTCAAAATCGCGTTTTTTGCGTGAACGGTCTATCCAGAAATCGGTGATACTGTGGGAAAGCGGGTAATTCATAACCGAATCGAATTCGTCGCCTCTCAGCCAGGGCATGGCATTGTGCCATATCTCACCGAGAATGTAAAATTCCGGGTCGATTTTCTTGAGAGCGTAGCGAAGCGTTTTGCAGAACTGATGGGAAATCTCGTTTGCCACGTCGAGACGTATGCCGTCAATATGATATTCCTTAGCCCAATGCTCGATCACTCCGACAAGGTATTCGACAAGCTCGGGGTTGTTGGTATTTAGTTTCGGCATATTCGCAAAGAATCCGAACGAATAAAACCTGCCGTCGCGGGTATCCCAGCGATCTCTGTCGATAGGCCACTGATTTATCATGAACCAGTTGTAGTACTTCGACTCCGGGCCGTGCTCCAGCACATCCCGCCACGGACCGAAATACTCGCCGCAGTGATTGAATACTCCGTCGAGCATGATGCGTATGCCGCGCTCATGCGCCTGCTCGACCAACGTGCGGAAGGTTTCCTCGTCGCCCAAATTATGGTCTATCTTCATATAATCCGTCGTGTTGTATTTGTGCGTGGAAGGCGCTTCAAATATAGGTGTGACGTAGATGCCTGTTATTCCCAGATCCGCCAGATAATCAAGGCGATTGATAATGCCCTGCAGGTCGCCTCCGTAGAACTGCTCGTTGGTTACGGGAGTAGTATCGTCCCCCCACGGCAGCGTATCGGGCGGATTGACCTCCGGATTGCCGTTACAGAAGCGCTCGGGGAATATCTGATACCATACGGCGTCATTTACCCACTTCGGAGTGTAATTGATATCGGAAGGATTCATCCACGGGAAGGTGAAGCACTGCATCATCTTGCCCTCAAGATGAACCTGCTCATCGCTCAGCACACCGTCCTCGAAGTAATACCACGTCTCACGCTCTCCTCCGTATTCCTCGCGGCTGACCAGCTCAAAGAAGTAACGGCAGCGCTTATACTGCGGCACGATGGTGGTCGTCCACCACAACTGATGTGCCAGACGCTTTTTGAAGGGAACCGGAAGGCGTACGCCCTCCCAATTGTTCTGCGCGCCGAGAATACCTGTCGCAAACGGGTCGCCGTAGTGAATATAGACTTCCTCCACGTCGTAGCCCGTTTTAAGATTGACGATAAGCTCATTAAAATTATTCATGTAGCAATAATTGTCGCTTGCGATGTGGTAGACCGCTTCAAATTTCATGTCGGGCACTGTCCTTTCTGTAATTGATATAGCTCACTATCTTAATTATACAGAACAAACGGCAAAAAATCAACCCATATACCCCCCTGTAAAGGAAATATACGGGTAATTTTTTGTGATATTTTTGCATCGGGCGTTATTTGATTGTTACCTCAACATCCTGTCCTCCGGCACGCGGAAGTGGCTGCTGCTTCTCCGGCTCAGCCGATTCAAGTTCAGCTATGCGCTTTTTGAGTTCCTCTATCTCGTGCTTCTGAAGGGATACCACTGAGCCAAGCTCCACCACCTTTGACATGATACCGGATATCTGGCACATCTGCTTGAAAGCGAGATAATAGAGCAGTGCTATAAACGGCACTGTGACCACCAGCGCATATCCGAACGCAAGGTGCGTCATGTCAGCCACATAATATGTCAGCTCCGGCCACATGCCATAGACAAACAGCAGGAATGCCGGAAGCGTCCACAGAAGGAACGCCGATTCTTTGATCTGGCTTTTGAGCATTCGCTTAAAAAGGAACCATATCACCAGCAGGCTAATCGCAACCATGACTATTCTTACAGCAGAATTCATGCCTATTGGCGTGTGGCTGAGATTGCGAAGCACATCAGAAAGCCATATTCTGATAGAGTCAAGGATTTTTATGAAGAAATTGTCAGAACTGTTCATTTCAATCACCGTATTCAAATAATCAGATTGTCTGAAAATAATTATAGCACATTTTTTCAGGGATGACAATATAATTTATGAAAAAAGCTTTTATTAACTTCAACTTTTTAATGTAATAATTTTAAACCGCGCCATGATGAATTCCCAGAATAATTTGCAAAGTGGAAAATGTAAAAGGATTTATAAAAAATTTACAAATCGCAATCTGTAAATATGTTAAAATAGACTTGATTAATTGTTGAAAAGTATGTATAATTAGGTTGGGTTTATATTGTAATTGTGTTGACAGCAGCTTCAAAACACAAACGGTTATCTTAATGTATAATACGCGTGTTTAATTCACTATCTATAAAATATTCCGGGAGGTGATCTGATGAATTTATCAGGCTTTGTTTCGGCAAATGATAACTGCGGCTTTTTTGATCTTTATTCTACCGAGAACTTTACTATAGCCAACCCCGGTAAACAGGTCAACCGTGTGCTCGGCTTGAATCCATCCGAAAGCGCAGAGGGACTGAACTATATAGATTTGGTCTGTCCCGAGGACAGAGAGCAGGTAATCGAAGCGCTGCGCGAGGTATTTGACAGCGGCTCGGCGGTAAAGCGTCCGGGAAAATGCATCAGACACCGGCTGCTGCTGCCCGACGAGAGCGTCGTCATTGTCTCGCTGACTTTCGGATATGATCCCAAAGGATATCTGGTCTGCTCAATTATGCGTATCTATGACGACTTTGGCGGCGAGAACGAAATCAGATACCGCTCAAACGGAGTGCTTGAAGCGTTTGCCATAAGCATGGCAGTTATATACATCAATTCCGACAATCAGATTGCGGTAAAATATGCTAACGACGATTTCTACCGCATGATAGGCTGGAACAGGCTGGAATTCAAAGACTTCTTTAACGAGTGCCTTGGGGACGATATAATTCACCCGGACGATTTCGGAAAGTTCCGCAGCACACTGACCTCCATGAACGAGGATTTCCGCGAGGCTGTATTTGAAACACGCGTGTTCAATATGTGCGGCAAGATAACGGTCAACGAGGTTCGCACCCGTTTTTTGGAGAAGGAAAACGATCGTGCGCTTATCACCTTGGTTTTTGCCGATATCACCGAACGCAAGCGTCTGCGAAGGGAACTGATGATCAAAAACGAGCGCTTCAACATCATACAGCAGAGCTCCGAACAGACAATATTCGATTACGACACCGAGAAGGACATATGTCTCTTCTCCGGGAACAAGTCGAGGATAGAAAAGTATTTTTCGATCTACAACTATGACCGCCAAACCAACGAGATGTCAGTGGATGATTTCTTCAACGGGCGCTTTGCTCTGAATATCATGAGCAAAAACGACTACCACCGGGTATGCGAAGCGTTTGCCGACGCTATAGTTGACGGCGCTGACGGAGAACTTGAATTCGAGGTGTGTCCTGTCGGTCAGACATCCGGCACATGGTTTAAATGCGCATACAGCTCCGTGAAGGACGATATGGGCAATGTGATACGCATTGTAGGCAGACTCAAAAACATTGACAAGCAGAAGAAAACAGATTTGCTGCTGGAGAGGCGAATGAAATCCGACCTGCTCACGGGTCTGCTCAATAAGGAAACCGCAAAAGCTCAGATCCGGGCATTTCTCGACTCGCAGAACAGCATGCCTGCCGAGGGAGAGAAGTACCATGTGCTTATGATAATCGACCTTGACAACTTCCATCTGATAAACGAATGCTTCGGTCACACCTTCGGCGACAACGTGCTGAAGGAATTCGCCTCCGACATAAAATCCTCATTCCGCGACACAGACATAGTATCCCGTCTGGTGGGCGACAGATTCATGGTGCTCATGAAAGACGTAACGCAGAAATTCGCCATAAAGAAGGCAGGCAGATTATGCCGCAGTCTGATCAAGAGCTACGGCGTGCAGAATACCGTGGTAATCAGTTGCAGCATAGGAATAGCGTTTTTTGGCAAAGACGCGTTTGACTTCGACGAATTGTATCAGTACGCGGACCGCGCGGCATATGAGGCAAAAAAGCAAGGCAAATGCGCGTATTGCATATACGACAGTGAACTGCACGCGGATTACAGCCTTGTCAAGGAAATCGGTCAGAACGTAATCACGGATAATCTTCAGCTCGGTTCGGAAATAAGCGAACTCGATTCGGGAATGATGGATATAGCATTCTCACTGCTCTCCGCGTCAAGTGATATTTACGGCACCCTCGAAATACTGCTTCGCACAGTGGGCAGAAAGTACAATCTCAGCATAGTTTCGCTTTATATCAAGGGATATAATCCGGGTGAAAAGCTCAAGACAGTCTGCCGTTGGATAAGCAATCGCAACCTTCCAACCTGTGACGGACGTTCCCCTCTGGTCACAAATCATGTCGATCTCGACGCGGAGCTTGGCAGCTCAGGCATCCGGTGCATTTCGGACATAAGCACAAGCAACGTGCAGCCCGTGCTGAAAAATCTGCTGAAAAACGACGGCATGACCGCTCTGGTCATATGCGCTCTTGAGGGGCGTTCCGGCGAGAGCTTCGGCTATGTGGTATTCAACCAGTTAGACCGCAAGCGAAAATGGAGCCGAAAAGAAATCAACACCTTCAAGTACCTGGCAAAAATTATTTCGGTGGCATTATCGGAGAAATACGCCCAACGCTCCATCATAGCAAAGGGAATAGAGGACCTGCCGCCCAAAACAGAAGATTGATTTCAACTGTTTAAAATCATAATAAATTATCTCAAAGCGCGTCATTTAGTCCTTTTAAAGTGCATCGGCGAAGTGACGCGCTATTTTTTATCCTTATTGTCAACCATTTTATAAATTTTTAGTTGACAATTAAGGCGGCATGTAGTAAACTATTCGTTGATCAAAGAGAAATAATCTTTTTGAATCATCATACACGGAGGCAAAATCTATGAATCAGACCGAAACAACAAAAAAGAAGAGCTTTATCAGCACAGCCGATATTGTCGTAGTAGCGCTTTCAGCAGCAATCATCACAATATGCTCCTGGATCTCGATACCTACTGTCGTACCATTTACATTGCAGACCTTAGCGGTATTCACCGTCGCGGGATTATTCGGCATGAAGCGCTCGCTGCTGTCAATGGGTGTATATATCATGCTCGCGGCAATGGGAGTCCCTGTGCTGTCGGGATTTAAGGGGGGATTTGACAAGATAATAGGAGTCACCGGGGGCTATATAGTCGGCTTTGTTTTCATCGCGCTCATTGTGGGATTTGCATCGGATAAATTCGGCAGGAAGGCGGTTCCGCTGGCTGTTTCCATGCTGCTGGGGCTTGTTGTATGCTACGCATTCGGCACAGCGTGGTTTATGCTGGTCTACTCGCGCACGAGCGGGACAGCAGGTCTCGGCACAGTGCTGGGCTGGTGTGTACTCCCCTTCATCATACCCGACTGCATTAAAATTTGCTGCGCTGTCATTCTCTCCAATCGCGTCGGCAAGTATATGACCCACAACTCCGATTGAGCAACAGTATAAATCAGCATCAAATTAATGTTGCGCTCCCGCATACAATGAAGTATAATCATAGTATGAGGGGGCGTTTTTTCATGATTTATGTGATGTCTGACCTGCACGGGGAATACGAAAAGTATCTTTCCATGCTCAAAAAGATAGCATTCAGCGACAGAGACTCGCTGTATATTTTAGGAGATGTGGTGGACAGGGGAAAAAAGCCTGTGGAGATATTAAAGGACATGAGTATGAGGCAAAACGTTTTCCCTATAATGGGCAATCACGACAAAATGGCAATCAACGTACTCAGCTGGCTTCTTGACGAGGCGAACGAGGCAGTCCTCTATAAAAACATCACAGATGAATCAATGTATCACCTTATGGTGTGGCGCATGAACGGAGCACAGACCACTATCGACGGCTTTCAGAATCTGCCCGGAGATGAACGCAGGCGGCTGCTGGATTACATGAAGGATTTTCAACCCTACGAGGTTGTATCGGCGGGAGGAAAAACTTTTATTCTGGTACACGCCGGTCTCGGCAATCCCGATAAATTCGACAGAAAAAAGCCTCTCGACGAATACACCATACGCGAACTCGCTTTTGTCCGCTTTGATTACGACAAGGAATACTTCGGCGGATCGGTGTACATTGTAACGGGACACACACCCACTCTGACCATCACCGGCGAAGCTGAAATATACCACTGCTGCAACAACATCTGCATCGACTGCGGTGCTGTATTCGCAAGCGGCGCGCTGGCGTGTCTCTGCCTCGACAACATGAAGGAATACTATGTGCATTGATACAAATTCAAAAGCTGAGATTTTTTCCTTTCATTGAAACCGAGTACGAAAAAAACACGGTCATCTTCACAGCAGGTTCTTAGAGCCCACACATGTGAAAACGACCGTGTTTTATTATTTGTTTTTCTCGCCAAAGAATATCCTTATCTGAAATCGGTTGTCGCAGCGCGGACAGCGGACGGTATGCTTGCCCTTCTGGCGCGGCACACGGAGAGTCGCCTTGCATTTGGGACATTTGATGTATTTCTTGTCTGCCTCCGGCTTCTGAATATTTCCAAAGCTCATATTTTCAAACGGGTTGGTGACATTTGCGCTTCCCGCCCTGCCTAACAGACGCATGAATGCCTGATTTTCACGGCTGCGTCTCTCAATATTGCGTGAGAATACACGGTAAAAAGCGTATATCAGCACTATCCACGACAAGACATTGAACACCCTGCCGACTACCGTAATACGGACAAATGCAAAATGCAGCGCAAGCAAAATCAGAAATAACACCATAAGCGCGTAATAGAGCGGATCTGTCCCGTAGCGGTTCTGCATAAAGAGTCTCAATCTGAATAAGAATTTTCCCATTTATTATCACTCCAAAATAAATACATTACATTTGCCGTGCTCAATATATATCCTTGCGTGGGTCAGTATATCTTTTTTCTCACGTGAATAATGCTGCCGCCGTTCTGCGCTTTGCTCGTAATTTTTATAGCCACTGCGATATTTCTGACAACACGTTTCCGCTCTTGATTACCTCGTATGCGGCGTTGATCTCGCTCATTCTTGTCTCAGCGCTCTTGTCGCCTGGGGGAAGATCGGGGTGATATTTCTTTGCAAGAGATCGGTACGCCTTTGTCACTTTATCCTTAGAGCGTGGGGAGACACTCCAAGAACTTCATACGAGCTTTTTGCCATTATTGTTATCATTCTCCTTTTTGGACTGTTTTCTTTTCTGAATGATGTATTTCTGCCAAACTCCCGCGGTGAGAATATTGTCGGTTATCTCGATGTCCGCAGTGAGAGGCAGCTTTCTGTAGCAGCGCATGAAGTCTCCTCCGAGCACCTTCAGTGTATGAATGATCTCCTCGGTCGGCGTACCAACAAGACAGTTGTAACGCTCGTGCCTGATATCGCTCTGAAGATCGGTCGCCGCGTCCATCACATAAATAAACCGTCCGAGCGTCCGCCCGAATGCGCGAAGCTCCTGCTCATATCCGACTCCGTCCTCCATTACGAAAAGCTCGCCCATAAGCCGTCCGAAGCAGTTGGCTGGAAGATCGGGATTGCATTCCCCGTCCTGCTCAAGTTCACTGAGATTTTCCAGACAAGTGGCTATCGCCTGAGCCTGCCTGGGATATTTCTCCTCAAGTTCTCTGCATTTCGAGGCAAAAGCAGATGCGGCGGCCAGTGCAGCGGGATTCTTATCGTCGTGCCAGTCGTCAAGCAGCTTGTAGTAACCAAGCACCAGATTCATATCAGCAGCGTAATCGCTCGCCGCAGTGCGTATCTCGAGGTGCTTTTTGAGGGGATGGGCAGCGCATGAGCATTCCTCGGCTGTTTCCGGAAGCTCGTGTACCGAAGAAAGAAGCATGGCAAGAAATGCCATATCGTAATTCAGCAACAGTCTGCATGACTTGCCGCAGACCGCGCCGAGCGAACGGCAGAGTCCGCAGTACCAGCCGCGATAGCGTATCTTATTCTCTTCGCTCAGAAGTCCTGATGCAGCCGTGACAAAGCCGAACATCTTTTTTCATTCCCTTCACTTCAATATAATCCTATTCTATTATAAACCCAATATAAAATATTGTCAAATTTAATTTGATTAAAGTGCGTGTTTTATGTGCGCGCATAAGAGCCGTGATTACTCCCAATCAGCTGAAGGGGCATTGCTTTTGCATAAAATTCTTATATAATACTCAACTGTCAGTTCGAGTGAGCTTTGGGCTTCAATCCTTGCGCGGTTTTCAGGTCTTACGCGCATTGTATGGGGAGTCATAAGCAGCAGCTCCGAGAGCTGTTCTCCGTTCAGAGATATCCGGAATTTTTTCAGTTCGCAGCTGATCTCATTCAGGAAACCCTGGGTATCCTTAGGATGCTTATACTGCTCGAATACATCGTCATAAATGATTCTCTTAAGCTCAATCAGATGATCCGTTCCGGCAGTCACTTCGATCACTCTGCCTCCCGAACGAAGCACTCGCGCGAATTCCTCTTCGCAGACCAGTGAGAACATTGCCGTGATGCCGTCCAGAGAATTATCGGCTATCGGAAGGTGAGAGGCCGTGGCTGTAATCCAGCTTATATCCTTTGTGCGGGAGGCGGCCATCTTAACCGCCGCCTTTGAAATGTCCGCGCCTATAATGTGAGCGGCAGGGAACCGCCTGAGGAATTCCGCCGTGTAATACCCCTCTCCGCAGCCCACGTCTGCAAGAGCGGATACTTCGCCCGGTATTTCTCCGAGTGCCTTTACCACATCGGCGCATATCGGCGAATAATGTCCTTCATTGAGAAAACGTTTTCTTGCGCACAGCATTTCGCACGTGTCGCCGGGCGAGAGTGAATGCTTCTGCTGAACCGGCAGAAGGTTCACATAGCCCTGCCGGGCAATGTCATAGGTGTGTTTTTCAGGACATACCAGAGAACCGCCGCTTTGAACAAGATCCTGCCCGCAGATAGGGCAGACAAGAGATTTGCAGTTAAAACTTATCATAACAGATCATTCCGGAAAAATGGATTGGTTTTCGCTTCTATTATACCATACGCTTCCGAAAAAAACAAGACTTGACCAACGGCGCACACGGAAATCAATTTTTA
>ONWI01000078.1 GCA_900321515.1 uncultured Eubacteriales bacterium
ATAGCAAAAGCAGCATATTTTTAGAGTGTAATTTTCACGTTACAAATAGTTCAAATACCGTCAACCCACGTATTTTAGGCATTTATGAGAAGAATGATTAAAAAATCTATCAAATATTGCAAATATTATATTAATAATTGCCGCATCAACATCGTGATGTGTAAAAAAAACGTAAACTTCCCTCAATAACCCCAAACTTGTGACGAATATCGGTTGACTAAAGAGATCAGATATTTTATAATATAGTTTAAACTTCATACGAAGGAATGTGAAATGGCAAATGAATTCAAATACTAACTTTGCGGAATACCTGAAGCTCTGTGCCAAGAGAATGTCAGTGCTTGGACTGCTTATAGCTATAGTATTTCCCGTGGTGCTTATCGCCACAAAAATAGCCACTCCCGTCAGGTACACCCTGACCGGCACCATCCGTGTGCAGTCCGACGTGATGGGAGAAAGCATCGCCGATCAGTACAATATTTCAGAATTGTCATGTTCGGCTGCGCTCACGTCAATTTCGCTCATAGACAACAGCGACACGGTCCGCAAGGCGCTCATTGACAGCAAGATGAAAAGCGATAATCCCGCGGAATTTCAGAAGAGAGTCACTGTTACACAGATAAACAATTCAAACGTCCTCCAGATCGTAGTTGTATTTGACTCGGACGCAACACTCGGCGAAACCTTTATGGCAAACCTTATGAAGGAATCCGACGTTGTCATCAAGGAAACATTCGCAATGTCAAACCCATCGTTTTCCGGAGCCAAAGAGGACGCCGGACGTGTCACTGACATCAACAGCCCGTGGCTCATTTCATTCGGAATGGCACTTGCCGCATCGGGGATAACCGCAGTATTGTTTTTTATCTACAACATATTCTCGTTCGCAGCCGACCGCACGCTGCGCAGCAGTTCCAAATTCGAGACGCTGACCCGTATTCCCGTGATCGCGGCGATCCCGCCGGTAGCGCGAATGATAGGAACAGAGCGCAGCATCAATCAGGTAAGCAACGCCTACCGCGTGCTCCGCTCGACAATCAAGTATTCCCGTAAAGGCGTACGAACTATAGCGGTGTGCAGTCCTTCGCCCCGTGACGGAAGAACATCAGTCGCCATAGGTCTTGCGCAGTCGCTCGCTGACACTAACGCAATGGTGCTTCTCATTGAAGCCGACATGCACCGCCCCAGCATAAGCCGCGAACTCCGCTTCGACCCGGTATTCGGTCTCGGCGACCTGCTCCTCGGCAAGGCGAACCTCGCCGCAACGATCAACAAGACATCCAACCGCAATCTCTATGTAATAACAGCCGTCAACAACATCAATATGAACAGCATAGACGTCTGCGACCTGCTTGACAGCGATGTATTCACCGAGCTTTTAAAGGCAGTTGAGAGCCAATTCGATTATGTCATAATCGACACTCCCGCCATCGAACTTCTGCCGGACGCCGCGGCTGTGGCGGGCAAAGTGGACGGCTGTCTGATAGTCGCTCAATACGGTCACACCAGAACCGACATGATGAAGTACGCAATCGATGTATTCGACTCGCTCGACTCAGAGGTAATAGGCATAGTCACAACCAACTCGCCAATCAGAAGCGGAGCGTTCGGATCGGTTTCACGCTATTACCGCAGCAGAAACAGCCACAGCGGAGACAGCATAATAACCACCCTGCTTGACAATTTCTTCGGAGTAGTGAACATGATCCGCAGCAAGCTGCCCTCACAAAAAAACAAGAAATAATTCTATTCCTTTTTCGCTGAATTAATTACTTCGCCGATTTTTGACATAATGTAATCATAGCCTTTGCTGCTGTGTGGAATGAGGCATTTCATGCAGCTCTTCACACCGTCCGGCAGATATTCGTAATTCCCGCCGCATTTATCTCCCAGAGCATAGAGCGGACAGTAGCAGAACAGGCAATTGAAATCTTCATCGCCTCCCTTATGGCAAGGGAAATACTCACATTCCGTATTTGAAAAAAATCTATAGCTGTTTGATCCATCCATAATAAATTATCTCCCGCAAAAATATCCGAGACATGCTTTTTCAAGAAGTATGCCCCGGATATTTTGATTATTTGATTTGATTTTATTTTGATTTATTATTCTTTCCCGCGTCATCAGAAGAAGCTGCCTGACCTGAACTCCTGTCATCGCTGAGATGGGCGAGCTTCCATCTTGTCCTGCGGTATAAGCGTGAGGCTATCCTGCGATATGTGCTGTTCCACGCGACATTGATTTCAGCGCCCACCAGCATAATGAACATGCAGAAGTAAAGCCACAGCATAAGCAGCACAACGGCGGTCAGACTTCCGTAGACATTGGCGTAATTCGCGAAATTTTCGATGTAATATGCATACAGATAGGAAAACGTAGTCCAGCCCACCGCGCTCACCAGAGCGCCGGGAAGCTCCTCCATAACGGTAGACTTGCGGTCCGGAACGGCAATATAGCTTATCACGAAAAACAGCACAAGCACCCCGAATCCAAGCAGCCATCTGATGCCGTTGGAAATAATGGCGACATGATTCGCGGCAAAAGGAAGGTAATTCATAAGCGCGTGATAAATGCTTTTGCCAAATACCAGCACACCGAGAGCCGCTATTATCATAATGAGAAACACAAGCGTATACAGTATTGCAAGAGACCTCATGCGGATATATCCGCGTGTCTCCTTTATGGAATAAGCGGCAGTGAGTCCGAGCATGATGGAGTAAATGCCTGTAGAGGACGACCATACGGCGGTAATGGCTGAAATGGAAATCACCATGTTTGACGAGTTGTCAATAATCTCCTGAAGCATGGTCTGTACGAACGCATTTACGTCGTCAGGGAGAAAGCTGATCCGGATAATCGGTACGCCTCCGCTGAAATACGGAAGGAATCTCAGCATTGTCAGCAGCAGCATAATCATCGGAAAGGCGGAGATTATTATGAAAAACGCTGCCTGTGCGGAATATGCGCTCACTGAATCATCCATAATGTCCTTTACCAGCTCGCCGATGGCCTTGCCGGTCTTTTTAAGCAGCTTATTCATCTCGCGCCTCCGTAAAACAATTATCTCGAGCTTTCAGAATCGGGCTTCCAAACCCTGTAGTTGCGCTTGGTAGTTTTCTTGACCACATAGAGAGCGTCGTCAGCCTGTTTCATAGCTTCGTCTATGGCTTCCTTTGAGAATACATTCGCGGTGGAAATACCGATCGAGCAGGAAACCCTGTTCTTGGGGTCTATCTTGAAATCCTTGCCCATCTTTTCCTTGAGCCTGGCCGCGAATCCGTCGGTTTCGTCCAATCTCTGATAAATTGACTTGGCGACCTCCACGCCTTCCTCCTCGCTGGATTCAGTCAGCACAATAACGAATTCGTCGCCGCCGTAGCGTATGGCATAGCCCTTGTCCTTGGTAATCTGCTTGAATATTTCGGCAAACGACACAAGAATAACGTCGCCGATGGCGTGTCCGAAGGTATCATTATAGAATTTGAAGTTATCCAGGTCAATATACAATACAGTTGTTGTAACATTGGGCGCGGATTCGTATTTTTTCATTTCTTCATTCAGCGTCTTAGCGAAGCCCTGTCTGTTGTAAAGACCTGTCAGCATATCGGTGACGGAGGTCTGTTCGAGCTGAACATTCATCTTTCTGATACGTTCCTGAGTCGCCAGACGGTTGAGAGCATCTACCAACTGATGGAACGCAACACTGAATATCGTCAGGTCTCCGTCAAGGAAGAGCGAGAAGTTGTTGGCAAAATTATCGTGCATTTCCATAAGCGCCAGCAAAACGCTCTGCAGCTTGCCGTCCACGACAATCGGCACACCGATCATTGAAACAACCTTGTTTATGCCGAAAAGACCTATAAGATCCTTGTAATCATAGAATGATTTTTCAAGTCTGTTGGTCATGAATTCGTTCGGATGATGGATAAAGAAAGAGACCATGCCTTGCAGCATCTCAGGACTTGGATGATAATCCTTGTCGCAATAGATAAGATCAGCCTTGCCGTTCTCCACTCCGAGATAGATAATCTTGTCGGCGTTGTAATTGTTCTGGATAGAGTACATCGAAGTGTTGATAAGCGCTTTGACCTCGATATCATCGTGATTCATAAGCTCCTGCCAGTTGGTGAGGAAGTCAATGCTCTTGTTCTTAAGTCTGAGCTGAAGCTCGGCGCCGACGCGTCGTGAAAGCTCTATTGCCTGTGAGGCGGAAATCTTTTTCAGACCAATTTTGTAATTCTTTTCCTCGAGGGGATTGCCTGTGAGTGCCGAATTGATACGCTCTATCTTGTCCTTGTAATTATTCTTGGTACAAAAATCAAGGCAATCCTGAAGCAGTTCGTTGGCTTCGACGTGCCTGCCCTGTGCGCGGTAGAGATCAGCCTGCTCTATGGCAAAAAGCTCATACGCGAAGAACCACAGACCCTCGGTGCGCTTCAGATGGAAGTTGGCACGGTCGAAATTATGCTGCGCCTCGGCGAGACTGTCCTTGCGGGCTACAAGACCTCTGTCAAAATAATAGAAAAACATATCGTCATCCCACAGGAAGTAGCTTGGCTCGCCCTCCGGGAATATGAGATGGTACAGAACAAGCTGCATTCTGTTGAGATAGAGCTGAGCGTTGTATTCGACTCCGAGCTTAATGAAGCAGAGAGCGATCATACCGTAGATCTTGGACATATTGCAAAGCTCAAGCTTATTCTGATTGAGGTTCTTCATAATACGCACCGCTGTCACAAGCAGGTCGCAGGCGCTCTGGTAATCTCTTGCGAGCATGGCGTTTACAGCCATGTTGTAAAGCGATTCACCCATGTTTTCCGGCTTGCCGAGTTTGTACCATATTTCCATAGCGCTGTTGAAATATGCGTCGGCCTCATTGAACTGCTCACTTACAATGCGGTTGTAGCCCAGACCGTTATAGACATTGCCCATCTCGGTCAGGTTATCCTGCTTGCTGAGTATGACAAGGCTCTTCTTGTAGAAATGAACGACTGCGGGATAATATCCGAAGCCCGATGAGAAGACCACGTTTTTCTTGAAGACTCTCAGCTTGACAGAATCGTTGCTGAGCATGTCGGCAAAATACATGCCTTTCTTATAGTGCTCGTGAGATTCACAGTATTCGGGATCGACATTGTAATAGCTTCTGTCGTTGCCGAAGCAGAAAAAATAGATGTACGCGAGATGATTGTAATAACCGTACTCCTCAGCTTTTTGAAGGAATTCGGGAGACGGTGTATAATCAATGTGCCACAGATAAACATTTATCCAGCTGCGGAACTTGACCATGCATTTCAGAAGGTCGGTCTTGAAAATCAGATATTCGTCTCCGTTTCTGACAGCAAAGTCTGCGCAGTCATCGGCGTACTTTTCAGCAAGCATATCCTGACCTGCGCTTGAATGGCAAAGCGCCACAAGGTAAGTGTACTCAAAATTAAAGCGATCGACGATTTCATCATCTGATTTGGAACTGAGAATGCCCTTGCGCTCATCGCATATGGTAAGTGTCCTGGGATAATTTCCGGCTTTGAAGTTGGCGTCGCCATACAGTCTGAAAAAACGGTGCAATGACTCTTCACTTGCCGTCAGAGTGCCGCCGTCGAGAGCTTCTTTGATAATGTCACAATAATAGATCGCCTGAGTCACACAGCCGGTCTCAATCATGTTGTTTATCAGCACAAGGTATGTGTCGAAGGATTCGGAGACGGGAGTAAAGATGTCACTTTCATCCGTGGAATTATCCTTGTCCTCAAGACCCCAGTCCTGGATCATGTTCTTGCTTTCAAGTACCACCATGATGTCGTTTCTGATAGACTTGAGATAATCGGGCACGACAAACACTTCGTTTATTGTGCAGAGAAAGGCTAATTTGTTGTTCGGGTTCTGGGTGATCTCCTTGTAGAGAAACTCATATGTGGAGAACGAGGCAAGATGCACCTTATTGAGAACTATAAGAAGCGGCACTTTTTCGCAAATATAATTGAAAACGCCTATAAGTCCGTTCAGAAACTTATCATGCTCATATTCGTTTTCAACAGGGACAATTTCTTCGGTTCGCTGACAAACTCCGGTTTCGCGGTATGTGATATAAATTTTTTTATGCAGCGAATATATTCCCGCGTTATCAAGAAATGTCTCAAAGCTTTCTTCTGTGGAAAAAAATCTTTCATACAGCGCATTGACCCAGTCCATCATCGGACTGTAGCCTCCCTTAATGGTACCGGGCTGAAATTCATGATAGAGTATCTGCACAATGTTGCCGGATTGAAGCATAGCGTTGTTGACGGATTTGAGCGGTATTGAAAAAGTGTTGTAATGCTTGAAGAAGCTCACATTGTGATCCTCGTAATATAATTTCTGAAGCACGGAACCAACAAGATTGCTTACATAGATATCAGCATATGAACTCAAATTTATCACCCCTTGTCATTTGTTACATTATACCAAATTATAATATAAATAGCAATAGATTTTAAAAA
>ONWI01000092.1 GCA_900321515.1 uncultured Eubacteriales bacterium
AACAGCAAGATTCACATCTTCGACAAGGAGACCGAGCTTGCTATTGTCAACTGATAAGGCGCAATGTGAGTTTGATAAGCATATAGCTTGATTTTATCAATTGATTATACTGTCGGTGTGCAGTTTTACTTCGGTGAGGCTGCACACCGATTTTTTTATACATCATAAATATTTTTTAGTTGAATTGCACACATACACAACATATTTTGTTGAAAAACAAAGAATTTTTAAAATATTAAATAAAACACTTGAATTATATCAGACTTTTGTGTAAAATGTATATGTAGTAAAAGATTTTGGCACAATGTATAATTTTGACCAATTCTTAATTATTAACCAATTACAGGAAGTGAGGAGTTTTATAATGCCTAACAGATTATATCAGACAGTTGTACACCAGATGAGAGATACCATCGACAGAACCATAGGCGTAGTCGAATCGTCGGGCACCATTCTCGCATGCAGTGACCTTGGCAAGGTCGGCAAAACTACCGCCGACGTCCCGGTGGAACAGATAGGTCAGGGCGAGAGCTTCGTTCACAACGGCTACAGCTATCGTCCCTTCGGTTCACAGCCAATCGCTGAAACGGCGGTTTTTGTGGAAGGCACTGATGAGCAGGCGGCAAAATACGCTGCCATCCTCGCAAGCTCGCTTGTGATTATCAAGCAGTATTACGACGAAAAGTATGACCGCAACAATTTCATCAAGAACCTCATTCTCGACAACATCCTTCCCGGCGATATCTATCTCAAGGCGCGCGAACTGCACTTCAACACCGATGTCAACCGTGTCTGTCTGCTGGTACGCACTGTCTCCAAGCCTGATGTTGCAACGTTCGATATAATACAGAATCTCTTCCCCGACAAGAACAAGGATTTTGTCATCAGCATAAACGAGCGCGAGATCGCCATTATCAAAGAAACTCATCAGGGCATTGATCTTAAAAACCTCGAACAGCTTGCCCGTTCCATAGTGGATACGCTCTCAAGCGAATTCTACACCCATTGTATTGTCGGCATCGGCACGCAGGTTTCAGGCATCAAGGATCTCGGCTCTTCATTCAAGGAAGCTCAGATGGCTCTGGAAATCGGCAAGATTTTCGACACCGAAAAGACAATAGTTTCTTACGAAAATCTCGGCATAGCCAGACTTATCTATCAGCTGCCCGACACACTCTGCGAGATGTTCCTCAAGGAAGTTTTCAAGAAGGGTTCCATTGAATCGCTCGACCAGGAAACATTGTTTACCATTCAGAAGTTCTTTGAGAACAACCTGAACGTCTCCGAGACATCCCGCAAGCTGTTTGTCCACAGAAACACGCTTGTCTACCGTCTGGAAAAGATCAAGAAGCTCACGGGACTCGACCTTCGCGAATTCGACCATGCCATTATTTTCAAGGTAGCCCTCATGGTCAAGAAGTATCTCACCAATAAGCCTGTGAAGTATTGATGCGCGGAGGAATTACCGGATGAAAAAGTCAAAGATTATAAAAAGACTTTCCGAACGGATTTTACCTCACAGAATGTGCCGTGTTTTTATGGATTATGACGGAGGCTATTACCTGCATTATTTTCCAATTAAGGTCAATGAAAAGTTTTTCTTAGGAGCGATAGAGGACGACTTTCAGCTCGACGGATTCAGGATTTGCCCGATTAACAGAGTCAAAAAGGTGGAACCGCGTGACAGCAAATGCCTTGACATCAACATAAACGAGGGCGTAGTTGATAAGCTCTACACCCCGAATGTCAGTATTTCAGGCTGGAGACCGATCTTCCGCTCCCTAAAGGGCATGAACAGATATGTCATGGTCGATACTGAAAATTCCCTGTATGTCGGTGTCATCGAAGCCGTTAAAAAACACAGTGTCATTTTAAGGCATTTTGATGCCGACGGCATTTGGCAGGAACATCCGGTAAAAATTCGCTTTAAGGACATTCAATCGGTAACATTCGGATCGAGATATGTCGATGTTTTCTCCAAGTATATTCCGAAAATATAAATCAAACGCGTTGTCTGATTTTGCTTTTCAGACAACGCGTTTTTTATAATGAAATTTAATCGCCAATGACAATATTTCCGTCAATAGTGAGAGTGTAATCGTCCCCCATATCCTCGACATAGCCATAATAGAATGTCACCCGGTCGGGGTAATCAACAACATTGAACTGAGTGTTGCGGTTGTCAATAACTCTGCCCGGAATATCTGAAATATTACCCTCTGTGCTGTGTGATATTACTACAAAACAGTTTTTGCTGTCCGGAACATAAAGGCGTTCTATAATGCAATAATTCAGGGTAGTCACATCACGTTTGCGGTTGTAAACTGTTTCGAGCTTCCATTTGCCGTCGCTTCCGATGGGCAGCACATGAGTGGTTATCTTTTCGTCTCCGGTAGAGTTGACTACAAATGCGCAATCACTGTATTCATCAATCTCCAGAATCTCTCCGGTATGATTGTATAAAAAAGCGTCCTGCGGTTTTGAAAAGCCGGTGATCATGTTTTCCACGGGGAGCAGATGAAGCACAACCACCGCCGCTGCAAATGTCGAAATCGTGCCTATCCATACCTTCCTGCTTCCTGTAACGGAGCGCACCATATATCTGCGTTCCTCATCGCTGTAGGTAAGCATGACAAAGGCGACGGCGGCTCCGGCAAGAGCCAGAATTATCCTGATAACGCTGTAGATCATACAGAAAAAACCTCCCGCCCTGAGGCAGAAAAATTATAGCTTTCTCAAGCTAAGGAAGCGCTGATTAAGTAACTGTGCAGAAATAATGAATACATTTAGCTCGTCAGAATGCCGAAGGACACTTTATTTTTCGGCAATAAACGACTGGTTAAATTCTGCACAGTTCCTAAGTCGATTCTCACGCGGCTCAAAGGAGCTTCCTCGCGGCGTGGAACCGACAGCGAAGCAATCAGCGTTTCCCTAATTCTACCACAAAAGCGGGAGCAATTCAATAATTATTTAATCGGAAGACCCATTATTTGTCTGATTTTTCATTATCGGGTTGATTAACGGTCTGGGCAGACTGATCATTCACAGGTGGGGCAGGAGGAATATTTCCCTGCATAGGCGGGTAATAAACAGGCATGTAATTCGGAACTGTGTTCGCCTGCTGAGCCTGCTTTTTTGCCTTTGGCTTTTTGGGATGCTTTTTGCGATAACGGCGAATGATGAAGAAAACTATTCCTGCTACAAGCAACAAAGGTGAGATGGCAGCAATGATTATTATCAGCCAAAGCAACAACGACCAAAGGAAATTGACAACGCTGAGGAATCCGTTCTTGATAAGAGTGATAAAGTCACTGAAGCTGAGAGAATCCCACTCGAAATCATCTTCCGCTCCTGCGTGGATCTTTACCTGCTGTCGGATTGACAGATGTATTGATGAAAGATCCACCTTTGAGTCGTAATATTTCAGCATACCTTCCATCGATTCTATCTCGGAAGTGAGGTCGGCTATATAGCGCTGTACCTCAAGAGCTTCCTGTATGGTCTTGGCTTGCTTAAGCATCTTGTAATAGCTGTTGAGCGCTTCCTTTTTGGTTTCCAGGCGAATCTTGATGTCGTAATATTCCTGGGTTATGTCATCGGATGAAACTTCGGAGCTTATGACCTTATCTGTCTTTTCGGCAAGAGCAATAAAGTCGTTGAGTTTTTCGGGAGCTATCTTAAGATCAGCATCAATGTTGATGTAATCGTAATGACCGTAGGTGTCGGAGGATTTGCTGACTCTTATCTCGCTGCCGCCGTTCTGCTTTGCGTATTGCGCGAGGGTATCGTAGCACTTCTGGGCGTCGGAAGATTCAATCACGAGATTTGCGGAACGGATTATCTTGTCCTCATAATCAACCTCGGTTTTTCCGTCTGAAATTCCCCTTGATTTTGTATTATCCAGAACATCCGCGCTTTCTTGGTAGCTCTCGTCAAAGCTGTCAAAAGAATAATTCGCGGAATTATTCTCGTATACGTCTGCGCTCTTTGACTCACTCGACGAAGCACCGCATGAGGTCATCAGAGCCATTATGACCGCCGACGCGGCTAACACTTTTAACAGATGGCTTTTTTTGGTTTTTGACATAATCAACACACTCCTTAAATAATTTATTGTTCAGGCATTTTGCCCTTTTCATGTTATATAACCCGCCTTTGGGTAAAAAGGTTGGATTTTTTACCGTCATTTTTTCCGAAAAAAAGTCGGCATAGCTTGTTTCAGAGCCATGCCGACTTTTCAGATCAATCATCAACGTAATTTCTGATGCTCTTGATGTAATAGCTTCCGTCGGGATTGAGTGCCAGAACGTACTCCATGTATTTATAGCATTCCGTCTCGTTACTCTCGGATGAGGTCAAAGACATCTCCTCCGGCTGAACGTAGCCTACCACCAGGGATATGTAATCGCTCTTCTGGGCGATCTTTGTAATTACCGCTGACGGTCCGGTTATTCCGCTTCGGGTAATGTGAAATGTCTTGTAAATACTGTCATAGTAATACAGGGCGCTTCCGTCATATTCGTTAAGAACATTCATATTGAGTTTTACGTCCCTGCCGAAAAGCACTTTAGCAGCCCTTTCAACATTTTCAGCTGACAGCACAATTTTGTTGGTCGCGTCAGAAACATGCTCGTAGCCCTCAGTCTCGTCAAGCTCACGCAACGCCTGCCAGATGGAACTTTGCAGCAGCATGTTGTTATCGGCTTTTTCGATGGATTCAAAGGGCATGGGATCGTTGACCACAACAGGAGCGATGAATTCGGTATATTCGGTTTTCTTTTCGCTCGTACTGCCGATGTTGGTAAATCCCGATACAACGGTTTTGACCGCACTGAAGAGTATCATCAGCGCGAATAATAATACAACCGCTCCGATAAAAGCGGATATCCTGCGGCGGGTGCGCTTGTTGCGTGATGCCATATCGTCACCGTCCTCATCTTCGTCGAGCCACTGCTCCTGAAATTCGGCGTCATCAATGTCCGTCGGAAACACGATAGGTCCGTCAGGCAGCTTGAATATCGCCGTGGGATTATCTGATGATTCTCTCGCATGTAAAAACAGGGTATCGTCCTGAACCGCGCTTGCTTCTTTATCTATAATGGACGGGTTTTCATCCACTATTAACACTGATTCAAAGATATTTTCGTCAGACTCACGGGACTTTTCACGCGGCAGATATTCCTTTATTCCTTCTTCTTCCAAGACTTTACTCTCGGGAGTTACGGAAACATCGTCTATACTTACGCTGAATACATCCGGCGCTACTTTCTGCTCATCTTCGGAAACAATATCCTCGCTTTCCTGACGGAACAGCTCGGCTACCTCTGCAGCCTCCGCGAGCTTTTCTATTTTATCTTCTACGTCCAGACCGGTTTCGTCAACCGATTCAGCCTCGTCATTGCCGCCGGGACTTTCCAGACGTCCCTCGGCAAAAATCTCGTCCTCAAGGTCAGCAATAATGACCTCGACTGCCGGCTCCTCGGCTTTTTCCTCAACAAAGACATGAACAGGCGGCTGAACGGTGCTGACCTCCTGATCTTTCGGGGATTCGGCTGTCTCCCCGGCACCTTCCTCGGACGTTTCCTGAGTCTCCTGTGTCTTCTGAGCCTCCTGAACGTCATCGGTTTCGGGCGTGATTGCCTCCTGAATGCTCTCGTCAGCTTCTGGCTTTTGCTCTTCATATTCCAGTTCGGCTGAGTCGATGATTATTTCAGGTACGAATTCCTCTTCGTCTTTTCCGCTGTCTTCAACGGCAGCAGCCTGCTCCTGTTCATCGCCGGTATGCTCGTGCTGCGGCTGTGTTTGACGCAGGAACTGATTCAGATCCACCGTTTCGATATTTTCAAGCTCCGGAATCTCTTCGTCCTGTTCTTCAGTCTGATTCTCAGACTCCAGATACGACATCATGAGGCGCTCGGAAAGAAGAGATTCGTTCTCTCCCTGACCTTCATCCGTATTATTCTCGTTAGAGTGACGGGACGGAATCACATCATTCCAGCTGTCGTCCTCGCCGGAATCAAATGTGAATACGGCGTCTGCCGCTATCTTACCAATGTCACTTGTGGTCTCAGAAATATCCGCGCCCTTGTGCTTCTGCTTCTCAACTTCCGCGATGATTTCCTCAATGGAAACAGTGCTCACCACATTGGAAATGTCGTTTAAAGTTTCCTCAACGGATTCAAGAACAGGGGTTTCGTCGCTGCGTTCAGACATTTCCGGAAGAAATTCGGATATGCTCTTTGAGACATTTTCCTCAACTTTGACTGAAGCGGCAAGTTGCGCGGCGGCAGTGTCTGCCACAACCGTTTCCTTCTTCGGAGCTTTTTCCTTGGCAGCTTTAGCTGCTTTAGCTGCTTTAGCTGCCTTAGCTTCTTCTTTTGCTTTTGCCTCAGCCGCTTCCCGCTCGTTTTCGAGTGTGATCTTGTCATAGGGAAGAAGTTCGTCATCTTCCAGAATGACAGGTTTCACTATCATTGGCGCATCGTCAGTCTGAGCTTCGTTAAAATCAACACGCTTTTTTGACTGCTTGGACTTCTTGGATGCAAATTTTGTGCTTTCTCTTGCAGTGGGCGGAAATGCCGCGTCGTAGAATTCCTCCCAGTTTACGCCGTTGTCCGCGGACGATGCCTTTTTATACGACTTTGGCATATTCTCTATGGCATCCGACATCGAGGAAATGTCGTCTATCATCTGCTCAGAGACAGAATGCGCAGCTACACCCATAGCTATCTTATCTACGGCGGCACGTTTCGCCTCAATCTTGGCAGCCATTTCACGCGCGGCTTCTTCCTTGCTGCGGTGATTCTTCTTGCGATGGCTGCTTTTGCCTCCCGAACTGCGCGGCTGCTCCTGATTTGAAGTCTCGCTATCGCCTCCGGCAGCGGGAGCTTCCTCATTATCATCCTCCGGGACAGTCTGGACCTGCTCCTGTGCCGCCATCTGCTGACGGGTGAGGTTATTTGAAACTGCCCACTTCGGAGCCGGCACCGCTACCGTAGGAGGAACGAAGCCAATCTGCCGGGGAGTCTGCTGAACCGGCTGCTGCTGCGCAGCTGAAGGAACCGGCCCCCATGCGGCTTCGGTCATTGCAGCGTTCATGGCGGCAATGCGTTCTTCCTCCGCGGCCCTGGCACGGGGCGACTGAGCTTCGCTTGCCGTGCGCTTCTTGGCTTCGGGGTGATAATTGCCGTCCGCGGTGTAACCCGTGTACGGATTCGGACGGTTATTGTATTCCTCACTGTAGCGCTTTACAGGTTTTTTGTTCCTTTTGCGGCGGGGCTGATTATTGCTGTTGTGATTTTTGTTAGCCACTTTAAAGTCATTCCCCCCTGTTATCTGATCTGCCCGTCTCCCTGAATAATGAATTTGGAGCTGGTAAGCTGTCGGATTCCCATAGGACCACGGGCGTGGAGCTTCTGGGTGGAAATGCCGATCTCGGCTCCCAATCCGAATTCACCGCCGTCAGTGAAGCGAGTGGAACAGTTTACATAAACCGCCGCGCTGTCAACCGATGAAGTGAATTTTTCCGCGCTGAAATAGTCCGATGTTACTATGCATTCGCTGTGTCCCGTGGAATATTCGGCAATATGATCAATGGCTTCGTCGAGTGAATCTACCACCCGGCACGCCAGAATATAGTCTAAGAATTCGGTTGCGTAATCCTCGTCAGTAGCCGGAACAACGCTTTCACCCAAGATAGCCCGTGTTCTGTCGCAGCCGCGAAGCTCGACATTTTTCCCGTCAAGACGCGCCTTGATTACAGGCAGCGCTTCAGAGGCAATATCCTTATGCACCAATATGGTTTCAATGGCGTTGCAGACGCTCGGCCGGGATGTCTTGGCGTTGAATATGATGTCAGCCGCCATATCAATATCAGCGGTTCTGTCAACAAATACATGACAGTTTCCCACTCCGGTTTCTATGACAGGAACGGTGGAATTTTCCACTACCGCGCGGATAAGTCCTGCGCCGCCTCTGGGAATGAGTACGTCCAGATATTTGCTCATTCTCATCATCTGATTCGCGCTCTCCCTTGAAGTGTCAGAAACGAGCTGAATGCAGTCGGCGGGAAGACCCGCGGAGACGACAGCCCCGCGCAGAATCTCGGCAATTGCCATGTTGGAGCTTATAGCCTCCTTGCCGCCGCGGAGAATGCATACGTTGCCCGATTTCAGGCAGAGCGCCGCCGCATCGGAAGTTACGTTTGGTCTGGCTTCAAATATGATGCCGACAACGCCGAGCGGCACGCGGACCTGCTGAATCTTCATCCCGTTTGGTCTGACGCTGCCCTCTATTATCTCGCCGACTGGGTCAGCGAGGGCGGCAACCTGACGGACACCTTCCGCCATTCCGGAAATGCGCTCAGGAGTAAGGCGCAGACGGTCTAAAAGACTCTCCTTCATTCCGTTTTGTCTGCCGTTTGCCAGATCGGCTTCGTTGGCAGAGATTATTTGACCGGCGTTTGCCTCAAGGGCAGCAGCCATGGCTTCGAGAGCCTTGTTTTTTGTATTGGTATCCGCCACGCTGAGAATCCTTTCGGCAGCCTTGGCGGCAAGTCCCATCTTTTCGGTGTCCATTATGACAGCTCCTTTATCTTATAGGAATAGCCGATTGCAAAATATGAAAAAAGGCAGTAATACGGGGCTGGCGCATTTTACTCCACCCCTGACTATTCATTGCTTACAGCTATGCTGGGCGGCACAAAATGTGTACCGACTACCTTGCCGTCGGTAAGGGCATAGAGGTTGTTCGGATCGCTGCTGACTATATAGGTATCTATTCCCGCGGCGCAGGCACATTCGGCTGCCTGAATCTTTGTCACCATGCCTCCCGTGCCTCGCTTGGAACCGGAGCCGCCCGCCATTTCCTTGAGCGCGTCGGTTATTTCCAGCACAACAGGAATCTGGACGGCAGAGTCGTCCTCACGGGGATTGCGGTTGTAAAGTCCGTCGATATCAGTTATCAGCACAAGCGACTGCGCCCCGACCAGTCTGGCCACAATTGCGGAAAGATTGTCGTTGTCTCCGATATTGCTTCCTGTCAGCTCGTCAATGGCAACTGTATCGTTTTCGTTGACAATTGGGATTATTGACATATCCAGCAGAGCCGACATGCACTCTATGACGTTCTGCTTATGGAACTCGTTTTCCACATCATATCGGGTAAGAAGCACCTGCGCTGTCTTCATGCCGTACTCGGCGAAAATCTTGTCATAGAGGAACATAAGTTCGCACTGACCTACGGCAGCCATTGCCTGACGGCCGGCAGTATCAGTCGGACGTTCTTCGAGCCCCATTTTGCCTATGCCCACTCCCAGCGCGCCGGATGTAACAAGCACTATCTCCCTGCCGCTGTTGCAAAGGTCGCTTATCACGCGGCAGAGATGGTCAATGCTGCGGATATTCGGCTTGCCGTTTTCATATGTAAGGGTGGATGTGCCCACCTTGATGACTATACGCTTCGCGTTCTGTATATTTGCCAAATGGATTTCACTCTCCGCGCAGTTTGTTATTAAAACATTATATCAAAATACAGCGGTAAATTCAATCGCTAAATGTGCCTAAATTTGCACTGTAATACCATAAAAAGCGCAACAAATTGAATTGAAACTTTTATCATCAGGAATCGTATGTGCCACTCACACGCAGCGCGGGTTGGACGTCCCCATCCAACCAATTACCGCAGGATATTCTTATAGGATTTTATTATATCATAATTATTAGGAAAAAGTTCATATGTTACAGAACTGTTATCTTTTATTTACATTTATGCTTCTGTCCGATATTTCCTTGTGCTCTTAGTTATTGGAGAGAAGCTTATTAACAGCAGAATGGTAATGATGAGGTACGATGATAAAAAATTTTGGAAATATTGAACTCCCCACTTGCCAATTTGATCAGTATATGTTATAATGACGGAATAATCAATAATAATGAAAAGACAGATTATTTGATTAAAAATAGTTATTCGGAGGTTGTTATTATATGGGAAGATTATTCGGAACCGACGGCGCCAGAGGAGTAGCCAACACGGAGCTTACATGCGAACTTGCAATGCAGATAGGACGGGCAGCCGCATTGGTGCTGACTGAGGACAACGGAGGCAGACGTCCTGTCGTCATGATAGGCAAAGATACCCGCGCTTCCGGCGCAATGCTTGAGGGCGCACTGATAGCCGGACTCTGCTCGGTTGGCGCGGACGTGGTTCTTCTGGGAGTAGTGCCGACTCCCGCAGTGGCATATATGGTTACCACCCATAATGCCGACGCCGGGATAATGATCTCAGCCTCACACAATCCCTGTGAGTATAACGGCATCAAAATATTCGCATCCACTGGCTACAAGCTCCCGGACGCTGAGGAGGCAAAAATAGAGTCCATAGTTCTCGACAACGCCCAGGAAATACCTGCTCCCACAGGTGGCGATGTAGGACGTGTCACTGTCAAGACCGACACTATAGACGAATATGTTGAGCATGTCGCTTCCACAATTGACGTAAAGCTCGACGGGCTGCGCATAGCTCTCGACTGCGCCAACGGAAGCGCATCCGCAACTGCCAGGAAGCTCTTTACACGTCTCGGAGCTGATTTCGACATATTCCACAGCCAGCCTGACGGCGTAAACATAAATGAAAACTGCGGTTCTACCCACATCGGAAATCTTAAGAAAATCGTGAAGGACGGAGGCTATGACGCAGGATTCGCGTTCGACGGCGACGCGGACAGATGTCTTGCGGTGGACAACAACGGAGATCTGGTTGACGGAGATTACATACTTGCCCTTACCGCGGAAGACATGAAGGAACGCGGCACTCTCAGGGGCAACGCGGTTGTCGGAACGATTCTCACCAATATGGGCTTCCACAAGTATTGCAGCGACCGCGAGATGACCTTTGTAGCGGCAAAGGTCGGCGACAGATATGTGCTGGAGGAAATGCTCAAAAACGGCTACAATTTAGGCGGCGAGCAGTCGGGACACGTTATATTCCTCGATCACTGCACAACCGGCGACGGGCAGCTGACATCGGTGCAAATCTGCGGTCTGCTCAAACGCAGCGGCAAAAAATTCTCCGAATTTACCGACCTTGTCAAGCCCTATCCGCAGACAATGGTCAACGTAAAAGTCTCGCCTGAGGGCAAAAAGAACTGGAAAAGCTGTCAGCCTCTCAGCGAAGCAATACAGGCAGCGGAAAAAGAGCTTGGCGCAACGGGAAGGATAATAGTCCGCGAATCCGGCACCGAGCCGCTTATCCGAGTGATGACCGAGGGCGAAAACGAGGAACAGATACTCCGCATCGCTGACGAGCTTGCAAACGTAGTAAGGGAAAATCTGTGCTGACGACGGCGGACAACAAACGAAAAATTTACACACGCGGAAATTCTAAGGAACTGTGCAGAATTTAATCAGTCGTTTATTGCCAAAAAATAAAGTGTCCTTCGGCATTCTAACGAGCTAAATGTATTAATTA
>ONWI01000105.1 GCA_900321515.1 uncultured Eubacteriales bacterium
ATCAAACAGGCTAAGCGAATGGGTCACTATGTGATATGTTCCAATTTATATGAGGATTCTCCGGCATTCCCCTTTGCGGATGCCTGTGAAGTCGCAAATGTTCTCGATAAGGAAAGAAATCTGGAAATAGCCAAAAAATATATGCCCGACGCGGTTATATCCGATCAGAGCGATATCGCGGTGCCAACCGTGGCGTATCTGAACGAGAAGCTCGGACTCAACGGAATAGGCATGGAAATGGCAAATCTGTTTACCGACAAATCACGCCAGCGTGAATTCTGCAAAGCTCACGGTATTCCGATCCCGGATTTCAAGCTCTGCGAAACGCCGGACGATGCGGCAGAGATGCTGGAGAAATACGGAAAAATCATAATTAAACCCATTGACAGCCAGTCCAGCCGGGGCGTTTTCACGGTCGAAACGAAAGAACAGCTCGTGGAAAAATGCGCCGACACAATTTCATGGTCCAACAGGAAAAAGGCTTTTCTGGCGGAGGAGTATATTGACGGCGACGAATTTACCATAGACGGCCTTGTAATAAACGGGAGACATTATCCCCTGTGCATTTCGGTCAAGGAAATGTATCCCCAAAACCGGAATATATCGAGAATGCAAAGCTATTCTTATCTGTCCGACAGGCATGATTATAATCTGCTCCGCGCGACAAATAAAAATCTGATAGAGACTGCCGGTCTCTCCATGGGACTGACACATTCGGAATACAAGGCTCACAACGGCAGATTCTATCTGATTGAAGCGGGTGCGAGAGGCGGCGGAAGCAATCTCTCTGCAAAAATTGTTCCGTTTATGTCCGGCATCAATACTTACGAGTATCTTATAAAAGAGGCTCTTGGTGAGCGTGTCGATGAGAACGCCGTGATGAATCATGTATTTGACCCCGAAAAATACGTCGTTATGCGTTTCTTTGACTTCGGAGAGGGAATTGTCAGACAGGTTTGCGGCGCTGAACTTCTGTCAGCTCACCCGATGATGATAGATTATCAGCTTAAGATAAAGCCCGGTGATGTTTTGAAGAATCCCGCTTACGGAAGGCTTCGTCCGGGACATTTTATCATAGGCGGAGAAGGCAGAGAAAAGGTTCTTGCTGAGGCAGAGAAAATAATAAGTTCTGTGAGAGTGGAGTTTGAGCAATGAACAGTGAAACCAAAAGAGAAAAAGTCAGCTTTGTTATCCCATGCTATAATTCTACCAATACCATAGGAAAAGTAGTACAGGAGATAAAAGAAGTAATGACAAAAGATATGAGCCGTTACGACTATGAGATAGTGCTGGTCAACGACGGTTCTCCTGACGGGACAACATATGGAGCAATACTGGATATCGTCAGGAACGAAGATCATATCAAGGGGATCAATCTGGCGAGGAATTTCGGACAGCCCTCCGCGGTCATGGCAGCACTCAATTATACGACCGGCGACTATGTGGTTTGCGGTGACGACGACGGTCAGACCCCATTCAACGAGCTTCCTAAGCTGTTTGCAAAGATAGAAGAGGGATATGATCTGGTTGAGGCCAAATATGCCGTGAGAGAAAAGCGTTCGCTTTTCCGCAAGCTCGGCACTCTGGCGAACGAGGGCATGGCAACGTGGCTGATATCCAAGCCAAAAGGTCTGGAACTCACAACGTACTGGGTAACAAGGCGGTTTGTGGTCGATCAGATGATCGCTTATCCCAATTCCTATCCCTATCTGGGAGGGCTTATGCTCAGGGCGACTCAGACCGCGTGCAATGTCGATGTTACCCACCGCGAAAGACTCTCTGGCAAATCCGGATATAATCTGAAAAAGATGATTGAGCTTTGGCTCAACGGTTTTACCTCATTTTCGGTAAAACCTCTCCGGCTTATGGCAATCATCGGAATAATTGTAGCTATACTCGGTTTTATCTACGGATTGGTTATCATTATAACCAAGATTGTCAGTCCGAAAATTAACGCGGGATACAGTTCCATTATGTCTGTTATGCTGTTTATGTTTGGCATACTGTTTTTCTTCATGGGAATAATTGGAGAGTATGTCGGAAGAATATATATTTCACTCAACAAGGCCCCTCAGTTCGTGGTAAAAGACTATAATGAGTCTGAGAGGTACAGGAGCGCTGAAGATTGATATGATTAACCGACCCAAAGCTGAATACGGAGGATTTCTTCCGTTGGAACTGAATGACGGGCAGGAGCATTTTATTAAGTACAAGGATTTCCTGCGAAGATATAATTCAATAAAAGCCGCTTTGTATTATCTCATCGAGACATTGCCGGTAAGACGTATTTATATTCCGTATTATTACTGCCCCACCACCACAGACGCCATCAAGTGCACCGGAATTGATGTTTTATTCTATCACATCAATGATGATTTACTGCCCGAAGAGCTGCCTGATGAATCCGGCAGTGCCGTGCTGCTGGTGAATTATTTCGGTGTAAGGTCCGGTGAGCTCAGGAAGCTGACTGATAATTTCAGGAATTCCGTTGTGATAGCTGATAATGCGCATTCTTTTTTCTCTGAGCCTGTAATGCGGGATGGAATATATCAGGTTTATTCCGCCAAGAAATTCTTTGGGGTTCCGGACGGGGCATATCTTGTCGGGAGCAGCGTAGCGCCTGCCGGAGAGACAACGGGATATTCGCACAATTATGCCGGCTTCCTTTTGACGTCGTATGAGGCGGGGACAAATGCCGCTTACAGTATGAAGAAGGCTGCTGACAAGGTCATTGCCGATTCGCCGGGGAACATGTCATCGCTGGCGCTGGGACTGCTTCGCAATGTTGATTACGGCAGAACGTTCAGACGGCGCGAGGATAATTTCAGTATCCTTCATCAAAGGGTAGGAAATTATAATGAGCTGTCTTTGCCGGACAGATGCGCGGCTTATCTGTATCCTTTTCTTCTTGCGGGAAGAGGACGTGAGTTAAAGCGTTATTTAATACAAAACAGAATATACGTTCCGACTTTATGGAGCGGGGATGATCTTTTGAAAAACGGTAATGATTTTGAATTGTCAATGTCTGACGATGCTGTTTTTCTGCCTGTTGACCAGCGGTATGACAGTGACGACATGAATTATATTGCTGAGAGTCTGATATCGTTTTTACGGAGGAGCTGATATTATGACCATATTGGATACTACTGTCAGGGACGGAAGTTACGCGGTGGATTTTAAATTCAGCTGCAAGGATGTTCAGGATCTGGTGGCAAAATCGGAAAGAATCGGATTGGAATATATCGAGATCGGTCACGGACTTGGACTTAATGCCAGCGGAACAGAGCACGGAATTTCCCTTCAGACCGATGAGGAATATATGCGCGCGGCGAGACAGGTTGCGCAAAAATCAAAATTAGGCTTTTTTTGCATTCCGGATATTGCACGCACCCAGGATATAGAGCTTGCCGCAAAAAATAAAATGAATTTCATTCGTATAGGTGTTCCTGTGGCTATATGGACGAAGGCTATACCGTACATTCAAAAAGGGCGGGAGGAAGGTCTGGAGGTTTTCATCAATTTTATGAAGACATATGCCGCTTCTCCCGTAGAATTCGGCGAGGCAGCCAAGAACGCATACGCTGTCGGCGCGCAGGCAGCATATATCGTTGATTCGGCAGGAAATATGACCACCGACGAGATTGACAGATATATCGACGAAACAAGAAGGACGAGCGACATAAAAATCGGATTTCACGGACACAACAATCTCGGACTCGCGGTTTCAAACACTCTTCATTGCGTCCGTAGGGGAGTGGAATTTATCGACTGCACTTTTCAGGGACTTGGCAGAAGCATAGGCAACGCCTCTTTGGAACAGGTCGTGATGGCGTTGGAAAAGCTCGGTTATCCCACCGGATTCGATATTCCGCGAGTGCTGGAGTACGGCTATTCCGGCCTGAGAAATATCGTCCGGCGCGACCTGATAAACCCGCTTGATTATATGTGCGGATACACAGGTTTTCATTCCAGCTTTCTGAAAGATATATATAGATGCTGCAATGAAAAAAACGTCGATCCTCTTAGATTGATCATGGCTTACAGCAGTCAGGACAAGCTGACTATGGATTACGGAAAGCTCTGTAAAATTGCCGACGAAATGCCGAAGGATCTCGAGGACAATCCCTACAGCTTCAGAAAATATTTTACGGAAAGATACAACGATTAGTTGAGCTTCAAATCAGATTAAAACCCGCCATATCCGGACATTAGCCGGATATGGCGGGTTTTGGCACCTTGAATATCGGTATTACGCGGTCTGCACCTGGTTTCTGCCGTTTTCCTTGGCACGGTAGAGCATCTCATCAGCCAGTTTTACATTTTCATCAACAGTTGCATCCGGCGATACTGCGTGAACTCCGAAGCTCATGGTGACGTGGAGATCAAGATCCTCAAAGTGGCAGACGGAATCTTCTATTGCTTTGCGCAGTTTTTCTGCCATCTTGGCGGCGTCAACCGTTTCGGTGTTGGGAAGAAGGAAAATAAATTCCTCGCCGCCCCAGCGGAATACGCCGTCGTCCACGCGGATATTCTCGCGGAAAACATTCGCTACATGCCTCAGAACCGCGTCGCCCGCGTTGTGACCGTAGGTATCGTTGAATTTCTTGAAGAAGTCGATATCGCACATTATCACGCAGTTGTTGCAGGTCGATGCGTTTGGGGCAATATAGGATTCATAAAAATCGTAAAAGCCCCTGCGGTTTTTCAGTCTGGTAAGCTGATCCTCTACGGCTGAATTATACAGGATATCCGCTTCGAGAATCTTTCCCAGCATAACCGCTGAAATAAGCAGCTTTTTCACGTCGCGCTGCTTGAATTTTTTGCCGTGCAGCTTGTTGACTGCCTGATATGCGCCGATTACATGATTTTTAGAATCGGTAACAGGCATTACGAGGATTGATTTGGTCTTGTATCCGGTCTTCTTATCTACATCGGAATTGAATCTTTTATCCTTATAGGGCTTGTTGACAATCACTGTCTCATTGTTGTCAATTGCGTATCCCACAAGTCCTGATCCTTTTGGAATAACGATGCGGTCTACATTGTGAGCTTCAATTGTCCAGAGCGTATCGGATTTGGTGTCTACGCACCAGAAGCTGCATCGGTCAGAGCCGATGAGCTCTCTGCCAAGATTATTAAGAATACTCATGGTCTGTGACATTCTTTTTTCTTTGTAAAGAACCGTCAGATAGTTTCCGATTATCTCCAATTCTTTTTTTGATTTACCGAAAATTGACATAGTAATTAACGTCCTTTCTTTAATCTGCCAATAAATTCATATATACTGTTTCCGCAGGCGGCGTGCCGTTGAGAAAAAGCGTGTGCCCTTTGTAAAAAGTTTCGCGGTTTGCCGCGGTGCTTCCAAGGAAGCGTTCATCCGCTGTCCCGAAAACCGATACGGTGGAATAACCGCCGAATTTCTCCGCGATGCTGCCTGCAAGAAGGTCGCCCGATTCCCTCGGAAAGCTGGTTTCAACCACCGTCAGCTCTCCTTCACGCAGCCTTACAGCCGCGTAGTATTCGTTTCCGTCCAGAACGCACCGCAGCACCTGTCCGTCCCGGATGAGGTCACTGTACATAAAGTCAAGCGATGCGCCATTCCATGTGAATGCGTTTTTCAGACCGCCGGTATACATTAGGCGCAGTCTGCGGAAATCCTCCATGCCGCAGAGCGTCCAGCTCAGATTTCCGGCGCGGCACGGCTCAAAAACCGTGCGGCTCAGGAAGGCGTTCCGGACAAAGCCTATCTCCTCGTAAAAATTCCATGCCGTTTCCTCAGCGGTCAGATACATTGCGCAAATGCCGCCGATCCGCGCTGCTTTCCCAAGTTCGCGGATAAGGAATGATCCGTACCCCTTTCGGCGAAATCCGGGAGCGGTCGCTACACCGTAAAGATACCATGCGTCATTAACTCTGCCGCTTTCATCCTGATACTGACCTTCAAAGAAGTGCAGCGCGGAACAGATTTTCCCTTCTTCATCAACAGCGGCGAGAGCCCTTTCAGGGGCAAACTGATGTTCAAAGAAAAATCCGCAAAAATCCTCATCGTGTTCGAAGCATCTCTTCCACAGAGCCATCAGCTCAGGCTTCATATCATTGCTTACAGATACGGCTTTCATTGTCTCATCATTCTTTTCTTTCTGAAAATGCCGAATTCAGCCGGAATATAGAGCAGCAGCAGGATAAGCATTGCAAAGCCTGCCAGACCTATGCCTCCGGCATAGCCGAGCAGCATGAACATTCCGCTGAAGAACACCGGACTTATCGTGTATGCCGTGTTTTCAAAGGCACTGCTGATACCCATTGCCCTGCCTTCACCCAATTTGACAACGTCGCTGAGTGATGAATATTCCAAAGAATGCGAGGTCAGTCCGAAGCTGTCGGCAACCGCAAGAAGACCTACGATTACAAAGCAGACCGCAATATTCTGATGCAGCGTGAAGAGCAGGAAGGAGAAAATGTATATTCCCGAGGCAATCACGGCGGAGAGCTTCGCGCCGAATTTTTCTACAATCAGATCTGTGAGGAGCGGACCAAGATAGATTGAGATAATTCCGCTGACAAGGAACGCTGACGATATCTGGGTAGACGTCAGAGAATTTTCCTCGCCGAAAAGCGGGAAGAAATAGTTCAGGAACGAGGTGCACATCAGATAGGGTACAAACAGCAGCAGGAAATAGCGTAATATTTTGGGCTTGAATATAAAGCGGAGGATTTCTCCCGATGTTTGCTTTTCGGACTTTTCGACGGTATCGGTGATCTCCGGGGATCTGATGTCCATAAATCGGATTATGAAAGCGACGGAAATCAGTGATACGATGGAGGCTCCGAAAAAAGCCTGCGGTATTCCGATTTTCTCACTGATCAGCGAACCGGTGACCGTTCCGCAGTTCATGCCCGCGAGATAAGCTGCGTTAAAGCCGGAGAATCCGGCGTTGCGCTGTGATTCCTGAGAATATCCTGCCACATAGGAATTGATCGATGTGGCAAAGCAGCCGCCTCCCACGCCGCATACGGAATTGCCAAGAATAAGCATGGCAAGGTTCGGAGACATGCCGCATACAGCGTTGCCGGCAACATACATTATTGCGCCGAACACGCAAAGGTTCCTTGCGCCAATACGGTTGACCGCAAATCCTCCCGCAAAGGCTGTCAAAGCGGCAAAAAGCAGCTCGGCGGAAAGCGGTAACGCGGACGCCATTTCGCGGGGAATCAATGACCCCTCCTGCCACAGCTTTTCGCCGTATATGGGCAGAAAAGCGGTTGACATATTGGCTGCGAAGAAAAGAAGAAATGAAATAGGACGCACCAGCCCGGCGTTTTTTCTGAGTATTCCCGGACTGCTGGTTCCGTCTGCGCACCGGACAAATCTGTTTTCCCCGCTCAGTTTACGGCAGATCATGAATTCTCCGGCAAAAAGAAGCAGGATAATGATTGCCATTGCGGAATACAGAAGCACGTTGAAAAACAGGCTGTTGGCCTCCGAGGCAAATATATAGAGATCGGTTCCTATCTCCATCAGGGCGATGACGTCCCCATCGGCGTTCTTTATAGGCATAAGCACGAACATGTAGCTTCCGTCGGCGCCGCTGTAGCTGCCGAAGGTCTTGTACTCTCCGGTCTGATAGATTTCCTGTTCGGCAGAGCCTTCGAAGCTCCCCGCCATCGGATAGCCTGTGCCGTGCAGCCTTTCATCGGAATAGGCTTCATAAACGATATTGTTATGAACCTTATAAATCACGCAGTAAATGCCGTTCTCGGCGTTCAGGTCGCTTTTCAACACCAGCCTTATTCTGCTGTCGATTTTGCCATAGGCGTCGTCCGTGTAGCTGTCGGGCGTATTAAGCGCCCCGATATCCGCCTCATTGATCGTACTTGCCATAAGCAGCGCGATATTGGTCATTTTATTCATGACCTCATCGTAATATCGCTGATTGGTCATTCTTATGGTAATGGATGCGACAATGCCCGCGGTGGTGACCGCGATAACCAGCAGAAGCAGTTGAATGAAAAATGTCCTTTGTGTATTTTGCCTCCGTCTGAACAGCAGGAACGCGATGAGCACGGTGTAAATCGCCGACAGAGCCAACAGCGCTATGGTGACGCAGCATATGATTCCTTTGGCGAAAACCAGAGTGCTTTTGGGAATCTTATTGCTGTTGAATACAATAGATTTATCCTTTGCGGACACCACATACGCGTTGTAGGTGTAGATGACCTCTCCGAGTTCGCGGTCATAAAAGTTATCGGAGTATATGACCGAGACGGTGCCGCCGGAACAGTTCAGTCCGCTGAAAATAGGAAGCTTGCTGAAATCGTCCGGCTGACTGCGCAAAGGCTCTCCACGTCCGATGAATTCCGTCAGTTCACTTCCGTCATATTTCATTATGACGCGGTTGCCGACGTCGTTTATATACAGAATGCCGTCATCGTCGTATTCAGCGTCAAGCGCCATGGCGCTGTATTCGCTGCTGCCGAGTTTTTCCGCGTCAAATAGCACAGCTCCGTCGGACAGCCTGACCACCGTGCCTTTTTTGGTAATTGCCGCCGCTTCGAGCGTGTTGCTTATGGCGATATCATGTATGTTTTTTTTGGCGTCTTCCCATTCAAAGCTGCGGCAGACAGCCGCTTTTCCGTCCGGACCGATCTGCATTATGCTGATGTCGCTGCCGCTGACCTTGCCGAAATACAGAGAATCGTCCACGAAGGTCATGCCCATCAGATTCTGACCCGGCAATTTGCTTTCTTCAAACAGACAGACATCGAGGTTTCCGTCGCTTCGGTATCTGAATATTCTCTCGCTCTCAATGTCCTTGCCGTTTTTATTGATGAGCTTGTCAAGTATATAAATATTTCCGGTGCTGTCACAGACAAGTTCCCTGGCCTGAAAAAAACCGTTCCTTCGGTTTCCGCCGTATATGGAATACAGATATTTGCCGCCCGGGCTGACGGCAGTGACGGTTCTGCCGCTGTTTTCGATAAAGAATGGGTTTTTACCCGCTCCGTAGCAGCATGATATTTCCGCGAGTGCATAGCTGCGTGAAAATGCGCCAATCCTGACAGCATCGAAGCACCTGATTGTGATCAGCACGCAAACTGCCGCAGTAATGTATACCGAGAGAATAAATCTGACAGACGTCAGACGCCTCAGTATATTCGTCAACTATTCCCACCTCCCTAAAGTGTGTATAAGCTAATTATACATGACAGACGCATATTGTGCAAGTTTATTTATCATAAAAATATTTAATATATAGTTGCAAAGATTCGTCATCAATGATAAAATGAATATGAAAGTCTTTACCGGAGGATAAAGAAATGCAGATTTATGTTATACCTGAATTAAATAATCTTGACGCAAGCGTTTCTTTTTCGAAATGCAATGCGCTCGGGTGGGAATTCAATGATTTCATGCAGCCCGACGTGCTCGGTGACCAAAAGGAGACGCAAAGAATCATAGGTCAGTACCGTGAATGTGAAATGCCTCGCTTCCGCAGTATTCACGGTGCCTTTATGGATATTCTGCCGCACAGCTATGATGTGAAAATACGAAGTGTTGCCTATGAACGAATAGGTCAGAGTCTTGCTGTGGCCAATTCGCTCAGATGTGACAGGATCGTTTTTCACACGAATCTTGTCCATAACTTTATCAGCAAGTCATATATAGATAACTGGCTTGAAAAAAACGCAGAATATTGGATGTCAACAGCCGGGAAAAATCCTGATATCACAATTCTGATGGAAAATATGTTTGATATGACTCCCGATGCAATTGCGGCACTGGCGGAGCGAATGAACGGGGTGAGCAACTTCGGAGTCTGTCTGGATTATGCCCATTCGATCATTTTCGGCAAAGCAGATAAAAGCGGAGAATTGTTTGTCCGCACGCTTGCGCCGTATGTCAGACATATTCATCTCAACGACTGCGACCTGATTCACGATCTGCATCTCGCTGTAGGCGACGGACAGATCGATTGGGATGAATTTGCCGAGCTTTACGGCAATTATTTGTCCGGCGTCCCGATACTGATCGAGGTAAACGGGATTGAAAATCAAAAGCGCTCGCTGGATTATCTGTCGGAGCGGATGACCCGGCACGGCATTGCTATCGGATAAGCAGCGTGTATTTCCTCCTTAGTTCGACCGGGGCGTATCTGGATTTGTTGCGGCGGATGCCTTCCAGTCCCATATCCTCGCCCCAGTTGATATATTTGGGATTGGGATGCATCCGGAGTGCCATTTCGCGGTGAAGATAATAGGTCAGACCTTCTATGGGCGCGGCATTTTTCTGTATATGAAAAAACACGCAGTCGTCAGTCAGAAGTTCGCCTATGCCGAATGAAATGGGGCAGTCCCCGTCATATACAATGCCGAGCAGGTGTCTGCTGTTGTCAAAAATATCGCACATTCTGGCAAAAGCTTCCTTTTCACAGCCGAAAACGCAGTCTTTACAGCGGTGGGTTTGGCACCATCTGTCAAAAATATTTTCGCAGTCCGAGCGGACTTTCTGGTCATGAAGACTGCCGCTGACCAATGCCGCATACGGATGATGTTTGACAAATCGGCTGTATTCGTGCCGTTTGGTCTTGTTGCGCCTGCCGTCTAAGGCAATAAATTCAGAGTTGTCGTAAATATAGTCGCTGAACCGGTCGTCATAAGATACTTCAGTGTTGAATGAGAGACCCGAGAAATACTGTAGTTCCGATTCACTCACGCATTCAATACGCATGGCAATTCCGTTCTCGCGAAATATTCGGTACAGTCCGGCAAGTTCAATGTCAATGGGACGGATATCACCTTGGGCAAGGACATAAATTACGATATCCCTGTTTGTGTCCAGACCAATGACAAGAATGCCGCCGCTTGTTATTCTGATTCTGTAGTGCATTGTGCGCGTCCAGATGTAAAACGAAGTAAACGACAAATCCCCGAACAGCATATTATGGCGATATTTTTCAAAAGAAGCCCAATCGGAAGGGAGCGGAGGATGAAACAAACCCGCGTCGGTCAGGTCCCTGATAAATTTTAAATGGGATTCTTTTTCACCCCGCATATTTGGCGTCCTCCATTATTCTAATCGTCGATTGAAAGCGAACAATGCCTGATTTTTAGTCGAAAATTAGATTAATTGTAATATATTAAAATGATTTATTTTCGATATCATTTCCATTAAATCATACCACATCATTAAAGTAAAATCAAGGAGAGATTAATGTGAAATCATCCGATTCTTTTATCAAGAGGAAATCAGCGCGCATACTGTTCCTTACGCTGACCGTGATCATGGGACTTGCAGCCGCATGGCTGCTGAGGTACAGTGTGGGAGAGCTCTTCCCGTCCACCGAGCTGAAGCTCAACAAATTGGTCTATGTCAGTTCCGACAGCGAGGGCAGAGTCTTTATGGTGGACAACGAATGCCGGCGTGTGGTATGTGCGGACAGGAACGGAGAGATAAAATTCATAATCAGTGATGTTCCCTTTGAAGGTATAGGCTTTATCACGGATATTGTGGCAGCGGAGGACGGCGGCTGTTATGTACAGTATCTCTTTCAGAACATAGACTCCTACACGACCAAATTTGAATCTATCTGCCGCTTTGATTCGCGCGGAAAGCTGCAAAGTGAAATCTACCGCATAGATTATCAGAACGCTGATACTCCGCCTCATCGCAACAATGCCGTTTTCGGCATGACGCTGCATGACGGCAATCTAATGTTCATGCTCAGGTCTGAAGACGGCATACGCTTTGCGTCCTACAGCCAGATTACCAAAACAGTCTCGGAAATCGGTATGCTCCAGGAAAATGGCGCTTCCCTGATGCACCTTATGGCGAGATTTGTTTCGGAGGATCAATACATATTTGCCTCAGCGGACGGCGGAATAGGAGTCGGCACTATCAACGGAGAGGAAAATATTCTGGCTACATTTTCGTATACGGTGGACGACGGAGGCATTCAGCCCTATTATATTGTCGGAGATGAGGAGGACATATTCTTCACAGATATTTTCAGCGGCAGCATATTTCATGTGGGACGTGACGGAAGTATTCAAAGCGTCCTGGAGAACTCATCCTGCAATTATCTGAGCTATTCAAGCGGAGGACTTTTGGCAGTAGGCGACGGCGGTCTTTTCAGGATATCGCCCGACGGCAGTATAAATAGTATGGCTGCTGTTTTCCGGAAGCCTGTTTGGATGTATGCTTCCGGTCATTTAGCGCTGGGCTGCATTATTATAGCAGCATTGTCTTTTCTGTTTTTCATTTGCTCGCTGATGCTGTACAGATTCAAAATGCGGTTTTCCATATATATCAAGCAGGCTATAGCGACAATACCGCTCATAGTGGTAATGCTGGCAGTCAGCCTGAATTATGTGAGAAGTACGGTTTACGATATCCTGATGGAAAATATGAAGACAAGCGTAATGGGCTTTGCATCGCTCAATTCGGATAAATTCGACGGCGATGAGATCGAAAAGCTGGTCGGCTTTGAGAATCTGAACAGCGATGAATTCAACAATATGCACAGCACACTTCAGGAAATACTGCACGATAACAAGGACAGTTGGAACCGTTCGTACTATACCGCCATCTATCTGCTCAGAGGAAATGATATGTTTCTACTTGCCATCAGCAACGATTCATCTCCGAATTTCAGCTATTACAGCACGATTGAAGAGGATTCAGACGAATGGCATGTGTTCCATGACGGCAGGAGCTTTGTCACAACCGACTCGGATTTTGAGGGTGACTGGGTTTACGCGCAGACGCCGATACGCAATTCCGAAGACAGGATTGTGGCAGTGCTGGAAACAGGAGCCGATCTCAACGCATATAAGATAATGACCGACAATCTGATTTCACGCACGATAGGCAAATTCATGCTTCTGTTTCCTGTATTTGCCATTTGCCTGACTGCCGTGGGAATGTTAACCATACATCAGCTTCGCAAGACAAGCTACGCGGTCGAGGAGATAGCAAACGGCAACTTCGATGTGCGTATTAACGGACTGTCTCATGATGAGATTGGCGATATCGGGCGCGGCGTGAACACCATGGCGGAAAAGCTCACCGTTTCCTTCCGAAGGTCAGAAGAGCTGAAGAATACATATTTCAAATTTGTTCCCATTCAGTTCATGCAGCTTCTGGATAAGAAATCAATTACGGACATCAATCTGGGCGACGCCGTATGCACTGATATCACGGTACTGTTTTTTGACATTCGCGCTTTTTCCAAAAAATCGGAAATGATGACTACATCTGAGAATTTCACTTTTGTCAACAACATTACCAAGACCGCGGGTCCGATAATCAGAGGATACAACGGTTTTGTCGATAAGTACATCGGCGACGCGGTAATGGCTCTCTTTACGGATGCGCAGTCGGCTGTTGACGCCGGCATAGAACTCTATCGCGCGCTGGTGCTTGACAACCCCGAACTGAGATTCGGCGGGGAGGAAATCCGTATAGGCATAGGCATACATTCCGGAATGTCCATGCTGGGCATTATCGGTGAGAACGAGCGGCTTTCCAGCACGGTTATTTCGGACACGGTCAATCTCGCGTCACGTCTGGAATCGCTGACCAAGCAGTACAACACCGGAATGATCATCTCAAAGGATACCCTTGACCGACTCAGCGACTCGGAAAAATATCATCTCAGGTTTTTGGGAATGGTGCAGGTGGCAGGCGTCAACGAGGTCAAAGCGCTCTATGAAGTGCTCGACTGTCTTTGCGAAGGTGAAAGGGACGCAAGGCTTTCCACCAAGGATGTTTTTGAAAACGGTGTAAAGAAATTCCATCTCGGCAACTGCAGGGATGCGCTGACCTGCTTCCGGAGTGTGGGTGAAGCCAATCCGAATGACAAATGCATTGACAAATATGTATCTCTTGCGGAGGAATGTTTGCAGTCGGAAGGCAGCGACAGCCGCGTTATCCGGTTCACACAGAAATAGCGCCGGGTTATTGCCGTCCGGCAGATGTTCTTATATGATGTCGCAGATAAAAATTCAAGGGAAATGTCTGAAGAGGCATTTCCCTTTTATAATTTTCGGAGATTATTGTGGGTAGTTTTTTTCATGGAAGTGCGGACGGGGGGATAAACTCATTGATGGTGTGATGACTACGTTGTATTTTCCATACTAAGGTGGAGATGACGGATTAGTTGACCATTAGTGTCAGGTCAAGCATAAACCTGCTTCCTTTACCAGCCTTGCTTTCCACACTTATCGGAATCGACAGCATATCGGCTGCCTTCTTTGCCAAATACAAACCAAGCCCGCTTGATTTCTGACCTATACGCCCGTTCAATCCGGTGTAACCGCGCTCGAAAATCCTCGGCAAATCCTCCGTGGCAATGCCTATGCCGGTATCGGAAATAATCAGGCGTCCGCCGTCCATGCCGATTGACACAGTGCCTGTGGGAGTGTACTTTACGGCGTTTGAAATAAGCTGTTCCAATATGCAGGTTAACCATTTCCTGTCGGTTATGACGGTCTTCTCAGTCGGAGTATAATCGAGCCGCAGCCGCTTTTCCACAAACAACGGGGCGAATTTTCGCACAGATTCGCGGATGACTTCGTCCAGTGAACATTCGCGTATGACCAGATCATTTGTCTGGCTTCCAAGGCGGATGTATTGCAGCACCATGTCCACATACTGCTCAATCCTCAGCAGTTCAGCCAGCAGCAGCCGGTTTTCCGGAGAATCCCCGGCGAGCTTTAGTTTCATAACGGCGATCGGAGTCTTGATCTGATGCACCCACGCGGTGTAATAATCGAGCTGATCCTGCTCTTGCAGATTGTATTCCGTCATTATCTGATCCATGCGGCTGCCGAGTGATTCGATTATTGCGTGATAATCCTCTTCCGCGAGTGAATGAGCTTCGGGCAGGCTCTTCCAGTCCTTGACAATCGAATCGGCAGTGCGAATCCTTTCGGCGCGGTGCTTCTTCTCAACGAAATAGTCGGCCGTCAGAATTACCGTCAGCAGACACAGCGAAACAGTTGAAGCGTAAAGCATTGGCTCCTTCATCACGTCGTAAAGCCAAAAGACTGTCAGCTGGAATGCATTGATTAATAAATACAGCAGAATGGCCGATCTGTTTCTTCTGAATGTTTCTTTTATGTTTTTCATAGTATCAGATAACCGCTTCCCGTTCTTGTTGTTATCACATCGCAAAGACCTATGCTTTCCAGCTTTTTGCGGAGGCGGTTGACGTTGACGGTCAGCGTGTTCTCCTCAACAAAGCAGTCGTCGTTCCACAGGCACAGCATGAGTGCTTCGCGGCTGACTATGCTGCCCTTGCTTTCAAGAAGCGTGCGGAGTATGCGGAATTCGTTCTTGGTAAGCTCCACATGTTGGTCTTGACAGTGAACGCTTCCGTCGTTCAGTCGGAGTTCCCCTCCGGAGAATGTGATAACGTCGGCGCCGCTGTGCATTTCGTATGTCCTGCGGAGCACAGCCTGGATTTTGGCTGTAAGAACCATGGACTCAACCGGCTTGGCTATAAAATCGTCCCCACCCATATTGATTGCCATGACTATATTGAGGTCATCGGATGCTGAGGAAAGAAAGACAATTGGCACGGTTGAGCTTCTGCGGATTTCTGCGGTCCAGTAATACCCGTCGCGGAAGGGAAGCATTATGTCCATAAGCACGAGATGCGGGTCGTATGCCAGACATTCCTGACAGACAGAGCGGAAATCTGTTGTGACGCGAACCTCATAGCCGCATCGTTCGATCTGCCGCCGAAGTTCTTCCGCCAGCGCGTGATCGTCCTCAACTAAAAATATACGGTACACCTTATGTCCCTCCCATATGCGACGTGAATATATTATTTATTGATTTTGCTTTACCTTACTATCCGATAGTATGTCTTTGAGGTGCCGAGGTAGATAAGCACATACACCAGCGCGAATACCGCGAAGGTTGCCAGAGTGCATATGACAAACAGCCTGATGCTGAAAAACAGAAGTATCTTCATCAATCGTATCAATATCGGGAACATGGCAGCCATGTGGATTCCGGCAACCCCAAGCGGCAGGAAAAACACAAGAAGCACCTGTTTGCTGATTGTCTTTTTGACCTCCTGACGGCTCATACCGATCTTCTCCATTATCTGAAAGCGTGTCCTGTCCTCGTAGCCCTCTGAAATCTGCTTGTAATATATGATGAGCGCCGTTGCAAAAAGACATACGGCTCCGAGAAGCAAGCCGAGGAAGAGCAGTGTCCCGAACATTCCCAGCATGGTTTCCTTCGAGCTCCATCGGGTGTCCAGTGTGTATTGCCATTCCGCGCCATCCGAAATCTCTCCCAATGCCGCGATGATATCCTGATTTATCGCATCGCCGGCAGCTTCGGCTTTTCTTAAATCGGCAAAAGTAACGGCGACGCGCCTGGTGTATTCCGAAGCGTACTGACCGAGCTCTGTCTTCTGTCCACCGTAGATTTCCGCGAGCGTCGCTTCATCGGGGACAACCACGCCGTAGCACGAAAACATTGAGGCAAGATAGTTAGCCGAAATCGGGTAATGATAAATATTGCCTTTTATCCTGTATGTTTTGCCGTGGATTGTCAGCGTTCCTGTGATATCCTTCAGCCCTTCGGGATTGTAAATGGAGCATACGACAATTTCGCCCTCAGACAGATCCAGCGTTTCACCTGTCAGCGCTCTGTAGGTGTTTTCGGTCATAAAGAAATAATTGCCGATGTCGGAGGAAATGTCCATTAAGTTATCGACATCCATATTGCTATGTGTGCAGAGCGCGTGATCCGCCATATAATAGGATACAAGCAGATACTCGTGATATTCAACGCTTTTGATTTCCGCGCCGTGTTTTTCAGCGGCAATACTCACGATACTTTCCAGATCCGAAGGAGACAGGTACTTTATTTCGTTACCGTCTTTTGAATAGCCCGCTTCTAAATAGAGGTGCTGCGGGTAATGCTTTGCCAGCACACGTTCAATACCCGCGTAAAGCGTCATGGTGGTGGAAATCATCACCAGCACCCCAGTTGCGAGAATGGCAATGGAGGCAAGTCCTACGGCGTTCTGCTTCATGCGGTAGAGCAGTCCGCCAACCGCGGGCATGTTCTGCGGACGGTAGTAAAAATTTTCGTTATTCCTGAGCATTTTCAGCACGAATATGCTTCCCGCGACAAAGAGAAAGTAGGTGCCAATGATAATCAGCAGCACTGCCGCAAAGAAAAGCATGAGCGCATTGAGCGGGGATTCGGTTGTGATGGTCAGATAGTAGCCGATGCCGATCGTCAGTACTCCGAGAATCAGCATGACCCATTTGACTTTCGGTTCTTTTTCACCGGCAGAGCAGCTTTGCAGCAGTTCCACGGGCTTCATAAGCGCGATGCTCACCAGATTGAGCAGGAAGATGGAGAAATCCAGCGCCAGGAAGAATCCGACCGTCGGAAAGATTGTCAGCGGTGTGACGTAATAGAATCCCGCAACCGCGCCGGTCTGAAGCAGGCGGCAGATCAGCAGTGAGCATATTTTATACAAAAGCATTCCCGTGAGAATTCCTGCGGCAATCGACAGCAGGCTGCTGATGGAATTTTCATAGAACAGCACTTTTCCCACATGCCGCTTCTCAATGCCCAGCACGTTATAAACTCCAAATTCCCGCTTGCGCTGCTTCATCAGGAATCGGTTGATGTAGAGCATCAGCACGCCCGAAAGCAGCGCGAGGATTGTCACACCCATCCACATGAAGGTCGGAATATAATTACCGCCGTTGACGCGCCGCATTCTGTCGTCCATCGCCAGCGTCAGCACGATGTAGAAACAGGCGACCAGTCCCGCCTCGGTGCAAATTCGAGGCAGGAAAAACCGGCTGTTTCGCATGATGTTGTTCCAGGAGAGCCTTGGGTAAAATCCGAATTTCATTCCGCGTCCCTCCCCGTGCGAAGCATGGTCAGTGTGTCGGAGATTCTTTTGTAGAATGCCTCGTTGGTATTGTCTCCCCTGAACAACTGATGGAAAACCACTCCGTCGCGTATAAACAGCACCCTCCCGGCATTGGAAGCCGCGTCTGTGGAGTGTGTGACCATAAGGATGGTCTGTCCGTTGCGGTTCATCTGGGAGAATATCCGCATCAGGTCGGCTGATGACTGGGAATCCAGCGCTCCGGTCGGTTCATCCGCGAGAATCAGCTTTGGCTCGGTGATAAGAGCCCTTGCCGCAGCCGCTCTCTGCTTCTGACCTCCCGATACTTCGTAGGGATATTTGTCGAGAATCTGCTCTATGCCGAGCGAGGAGGCGATAGGGGAGAGGCGGCTTTTCATTTCAGAAACGCTCTTACCTCCCAGAACGAGCGGGAGCAGGATATTGTCTCGCAGGTTGAATGTATCGAGCAGGTTGAATTCCTGGAACACGAAGCCCAGATTTTCGCGCCGGAACGCCGCCATTGCGCGTTCCTTGACCGAGGCGAGCGGCTTGCCGTCCAGCTCCACCCAACCTGACGTCGGTTTGTCGAGCGCCGCAAGAATATTGAGCAGCGTCGTCTTGCCCGAACCGGATTCACCCATGATGGCGACGTATTCTCCGCGCTTCACGCTGAATGTGACGCCTTTCAGTGCCTGCACCTGACTGCCGCCCATTCGCGATGTATAGGTCTTTTTTAAATCGGTGACTTTAAGTATTTCCATTTGAAAAAACCTCCGTTTCATTTGTTGTCACTATTATAAATGAAACGAAAAATTTCCGACATCGAAAGAGGTGACATTCAGGTGACATTTTTGTAAGCTAAAAATTTATCCACTGAATAAACGCGGTCTTGTCCGTACTGCTGTAGCCCGCGTTTTTGTAAAAATCCAGCGTGCTTCTGCTTTTTGAGCCGGTTATCAGCATAATCTTGTAGCAGTCGGCTTTTTCTGCAATCTCCCTTGCGTAATCCAGACAGGCCGTTGCATAGCCCCTTCCCCTGTGGTCGGAATGTGTTACGACGTTCTCTACCAGCGCGTAAGGACGCACGTTCCTCGTGAGATTCGGAATTATCACGCACACGCATGAGGAAACGAGCCTGCCGTCCTGCTCGCATACGATGATATGGTAATTCGGGTCATTTCGGATTGCCGCCCATGTGTTGTGCAGATGCTCGCTGTCTTCCGGTACGCTTGTTTCGTGCAGATGAGTGTATAATTCAAGCAGTTGATATAGATCGTCGGATTGTATTTCTCTTATCATCATAATTATCCCTCGAATTCAAAGACTGTCATCTCAACATAATAGATGTGCAAAAACCCCCGGCAGGGCATGGCAGCCGGCAGCCGGGGGTGAGAATGTGATAAATTTTTAGATTGAGATAGGAGTGACAATGGCGGGATCGACATTGATCTTGGGAAGCGCCTTGCGCTTGTGCTCCTCCTGTTCGTTTTCCTTGTTGTTATCGGCGGAGACGTCCTGAGTGTTTGTCGTGATGAGAGTTTCCTCGTCGTTCTCGTCGTCTGGGAACTGGTCTCTGATCTTGAGCATATCGACGTAGCACTTCTTGAACGCCTCAACAGCGGACGGGTCAAACTGTCTGCCGCTCTGGGAGGTTATTTCCTCATAAACCTTCTGTGCCGGCCATGCCGCCTTGTAGCTTCTGCGGCTGAGCAGAGCGTCGAAAACGTCGCACACGGAGACGTATCTCGCAAACTGGTTTATATCTTCGCCCGAGACTCCGAGATAACCTGTGCCGTCCCAGCGCTCGTGGTGGTGAAGGATGATATGACGCGCCATCTCCATGACCTCGCCGGGAGCGCTGCCGATGATGTCTCTGCCGTAGATAACGTGCTTTTTCATTACGCCGAATTCCTCCGCGGTGAGCCTGCCCGGCTTTTCGATGATCTCCTTGGGGATCATCAGCTTGCCGATGTCATGCAGCATTGCGGCAATGCGGAAGGTTTCAAGCTGCTCCTCGTTGGTGCATATGAATTTGCCCATGACTCTGGCGTATTCCGAAACGCGGCGGATATGCTGACCGGTTTCCTGAGAGGAATTTTCCGAAACGACGGCGAGCGAATATGCCAGCTGCTCCTGTGTACGGAACATGTTGAATGTGAGCATGGTGTTGTTGATAATGCTGGTGGTGCTGTGGGTATAGATATTCAGAACCTCCTTCATGCTGTAATCATCCGATTCAACGTCCTGTCTGAACACAGCGAATCCGGTGAGGTTGCCGTGATCGTAGAAGCGGATATTGACAAAACCTTCTCTTTCTTCGGCATAACTCGTTGCGCCCTCAATATGCTTGGCGAGCTTGAATCGGGCATTGTTGAATTCAAAGCCTATATCGTCGCCGAGATCGCGGCAGATATTGGTGGGATTGCCGTTGTTGTCAACCGTGTAGAAATGATCGCCGTCAAGCACGCCGATAGTACCGGCAGGTTTTTTTTCAGGATTGAGCATGAGCACGAGCAGGTCTGAGAGATTGCCCACCAGTCTGCCGGCAAGCACCTGCATGTCGCGGGTGCCCATGAGATTCTGGGTCTGGCTCATGACGAGCTGTATTCCGTTGGTCATTCTTCCGATCTCGTTGGAATTTTCGATCGCGTTGGAGAGCATCTTTGAAGCCTTGCGTGTTACCTGACGGGCAACGAAGGCGACGGAGAGGAAGAGTATGATTCTGGGCAGCGCGCCGTAAAGCATGGCAGCCTGAACAGTGCGGAGCGGGTCATCGCCCAGCAGCAGGAATGTGCAGGCGAGATAGTGACCCAGCACGATGGCGGGAATGGTGGTGAATATAGCGAAGTGAACGAGCCTCTTGTCGAAATAGATGATGCTGCATATAAGCGGGAAGAGCCACATCATCATAACATGGTACGACAAAACGGAATACAGCATGACCACGACGATAAGGATATCTGTGATCATGAAGTACTTGACCCAGTCACTGTTGCACTTGAGTATATAAGATATTAAAAACGGAATAAAGAATAGGATTGCCGAAGCAATGCAGGTGATTCTCATGATAACAGGAGCGATCCTGAAAATGCCTATCTCGTTGAGAACAAGACAAAACAGTACCAGAAATCCGGCAAAAAGACAGATCTTACCAAAAAGCCTGTTTGATTTTGCCTCATTGTTGTTCAGGAATTCGGACTTGGAAAGGTCGATGTTCAGGGTTCCATGGACCTTAGTCTTTTTCTTTTTTGTTTTCAGGGTATCTTTATTTTTTTTAATCATCGCCTGATAAAGCCTCCTGTAAAAAAAATCGTGGACATTCAGATTTGAAATAACCATTTAAATAAATTATATCATATATTCATTAAATTGCAACCCGTTTTTAATTTTTTTGCAAAAAAAATAAAAGTTTGATTAAATTTTTAGGACAATATGCGGTTAAAAAATTTTTACCGTCATTATTGACAATAAAAAAAATAAGCCTTATTATATAAAAAACGGTTTACAGATCACTTGAAAAGGAGCTTCTTATGATGAAAAAATCAGCGGCATTGTTTGTGGCGGTTGTTGTGCTTGTCTCCGGAGTTTTGTCGGGGTGTGACCAGGTACAGAAACCGTCGGAAGCTACACCTGGGGACGCGGTTTCCTCCGCTGAGGAAATAGTCCGCACAGAGGCGGCGCAGGCGGTTGAGATACGCATTGACGGGGTGAAAAACGACGAAATTTTTGTTATGCAGTACAACTGGTACGGCGAGGAGTTTGTCTCAAAGGACAGCCTTAACAAGACAATGATGAAAAATTATGTGTCTGAGGGAAATCACGCGCCTTACGCCGTGAATAAAGCCGCTCTGTCGCTGGCTTTCGATATGCCGGAGGGCGTTCCTTCAGCCATCACCCTTACTCAGTACGCCAACACGGTAAGAGCAAGCTCGGCGCTTCCGTTCGACGTTCTCGAGCAGGAGCTTACGCGGGAAAACGACGGTTCTTACAGCATTGTCATTGATTTCAGATCGTATAAAATGTATTATTATCTACTGAAATGTGAGTGGGAAAACGGAAACAGTTCGCAGTACGCCTTTGCAGTGGAGAAGGCAGAATGAGCAGTTGCTCTCAGATATCAGTTCAATATTAAACAAATATAATTATCGTTGAAACAAGATATTTTAATAAAAAATCACTTGACTGCCGCATGGTAAAATGTTAACATTAATACATCAGGCTTTTTTCGGCGGCTTTTTTCCGCAGCTTCCCGGCGGAAATTTCCACATCGGCTTCGCCGCCGTGCGGCATCAATTATACGGAGGAATATTATCATGAAAAACAATAGTGTTTATGCGAAAAAAAGTGTCGGCGGTATAATCGTTGACGTACTTACCATAGGTATGCTGTTTGCGTCATTTGCGGCGCTGTTTTATTCCGGATTCATCCTTCAGGTCAAGACATTCCCGCTCGGAGCGCTTTGCGCTATAACAGCCGTAGCCATGCTGCTGCTTTTCCTCATTGGCGACGTGTCATGCCTGTCCCAGAAGGTCAGGAACAAATCGCTCACTGCCGGATTCCTTGTTTTTTCTGCGATTCAGCTGGTTGCGCTCATAGTCAATCTTGCCCTGCTGCTTGCGCTCATGGTGAAGCTGTTCAGTGTGGAAGATTCCGCAGCGCGCATTACATATGTCATAACTGCCGCAACCGTGCTTATAGGCTATGTTGCGAGCATCATCTACTTCTCATCTGCCGAAGAGGGACGAATCTCCGACGGAGAAGAAACCGATGAAGATGAAGAGGCAGACGAGGCCGAAGAGATTGAGGAAACCGACGAAGCCGAAGAGTACGACGAGGTGGAGGAAGTGGAAGAGATCGAGGAGGTCGAGGAGACCGAAGCGGTTGGTGAAGCCGATGGTGACGGGGAAACCGACGAAGCCGAAGAGTACGACGAGGCCGAAGAGGTGGAAGAGGCAGACGTTGACGATCAAGAAAAGGTCAGCGATGCCGAAGCCTCCGATGAAGCGCATGAATAAGGTCGAGAAGGGCCCAAATGTGTTTCGCGCTTATGTATCAAATAAACTCTCGGCTGACAGACCGGAATTCAAACTGGTGCTGACTGCGCTTGGAGTGATGTGTTCGATCCTGCTTCTCACGGCGTGTTCGCGGATGTACGTTTCCGAGGACAATAACCCTGATGTCGCCTGGAAAGAATTTTGCGGATACATATCCGACGGTGATTTAAGGGCGGCTGTCGAGATGACCGGCAATACCATCGACGTAAGCCGGAGCGATATTGACGGCAGCGTTGAAGGGCTGATGCTCAATAGGCTGCACGAATATTTCAGAGCCGAGGCTGTTGCGGAGCCGATGGTAAACGGAGTCAGAGCGTGGCAGTCGGTAAAGATTGAGCGCCTCGACGTGGCACTTGTGATGAAAAAGGCACTTGCGGGAGTTATGAGTGAAACCTGGGATTATGAATGGAAGCACGGCTCTTACAAAAGCGACGGGGATATTGCCGCCGCCGTGAAGGATTCCATGCGCAATCAGCTCCTCGGCGACTTGAATGACTGCACAGTTTCCGATGTGATAAAGGTTGAATTCCGATATAAGAACGGCAGATGGGCTCCTGTAATGACAGACTCGCTTTACCGGACCATTACCGGCGACGCCGCCGGCGCTTCTGACTGCGTGGCGGAATTTTTTAAAGAATATGATGATCATAAGACGGTCAATTCTATCAGCTCCGGGGAATTAGCAAGGTCTGATGATCCGTCCGGAGCGGATTGAAAAATAAACAGCATTGAAAGGATGTAATTACATGGCGGAAATAAAGCCGTTCAGAGGCGTTCGCTTCACAGAAAAGGCGGGAGAGATGGATGATCTGCTCTGCCCACCTTATGACATTATCAACGGGCAGCAGAGGCTCGGATATCTTGAGAAAAACCCAAACAACATAGTAAAGATAGAGCTTCCGGTTGAAGAGGAAGGCGTCGAGGATCGTTACGCCGCAGCAGCAAGTACTCTTGACGGCTGGATGAAAGACGGTATTTTGCAGCGCGACCCGAAGCCCGCGCTCTATATCTACCAGGAGGAATACAAAACTCCGGAGGGAACCGTCAAAAGCGTGAGGGGAATTATCAGCCTTGTAAAGATAGAGGAATTTGAAAAGGGCGTCATAATGCCGCATGAATTCACTCTTTCAAAGCCAAAGGCGGACAGACTCAATCTCATTCAGGCGACTCATGCAAATATCAGCACGATCTATTCGCTTTATACAGATACCGGCAGGCGTACTGAGACCAAGCTTGCGCTGCTTACAGAGCGCAAGCCTGACATTCAGGCAGTTGAGGGTGACTGCACCCACAGGCTCTGGGTAGTGGATGACGAAGTGGATGTCACTGCGATCTGCCGTGATTTTGAAAAGAGAAATCTCTACATCGCCGACGGTCACCACAGATACGAAACTTCGCTCAAATATCGCAACATGTGCCGTGAGGCAGGGGCTCCGGAGGGTTCGCCGTGCGATTACGTCATGATGCTGCTGGTCAATATGGACGAGGATCAGTTTACCCTTTTCCCGACCCACAGACTCATCAAGAACGCCGAAAATTTTGACGTTGATACATTCCTTAAGGGAATTCAAGAGAATTTCCACATTCACAAGCACAGCGGCGTGAGTGGAATAAAACCAACACTTTCCGAATATTATGAACAGGGCAAGAAAGTCACTGCGTGGTATGTCGGCAACGGCACATGGTATCTGCTCAGGCTCAGGAGCTCCAGCACAGCGATGGAGAAGGCAATGCCGGACAGCAGCAAGGCTCTTAAGAACCTTGACATCAGCATTCTTCATCAGCTGGTTATAGATCGCGTTATGCACTGCAACAATGAGGACTGTGTAAATTATACCCGCAGTTTCACAGAAGCGATCGCTTCGGTCGATGAAGGAAGATATCAGTGCTGCTTTATCCTTAATCCCACCAGAATTCAGGATATTAAGGACATTGTGGATGCTGATGAGAAAATGCCCCAGAAATCCACATACTTCTATCCGAAGCCCACTACGGGTCTCGTTATGAACGTATACGAAGACTGAGCTGAGGATTAATCCGATATATTTGTGTATTTAACAAGATAACATCGGACGGTTTTTACAAAAAGTAGTGTATTTGTATAAAAATATATTAAAAAAATAAGACAAAATACTTGCTTTTTTGTAGTCAGTGTGTTATAATGAAGCTGTAAATTTTTTTTGGAGGTGCTGTTATGGCATATAAAATCAGTGAAGATTGCATCGGCTGCGGCGCTTGCGCAGCAGGCTGCCCCGTAGAGGCTATCTCTGAGGGTACACCTTACGTTATC
>ONWI01000096.1 GCA_900321515.1 uncultured Eubacteriales bacterium
TTATTGAAACTGTCAAATCTCAGCACCACGCCAGTCTTTTCAATATACCTGCCGCCTGCCTTTTTCTCATCGGGAACGAAGTAAATCACTTTGATTTGCCTCTGTTCATCAAGCGTCAGAAGCAGTTGGCTGATGGATTGATTCAACTCATCAATCATATCCTCGCCAAGCTCAATCCTGCTGTCCGTCAGTCTGGCGGTTTCCGCTACGGCATCATCATAGCCTACCAATGCCGCGAACGGAGAAAACTGCGCGGCTCTGTCGTGCATGGACATCGGCGGAAGGTCATCATATTGCGGTCGGGAAAGGTATTTGATATTATCGTAGCGGTCAGACATGGTGGATTCTGCTCTCATCAAATCTGTCCTGCTGCCTCTTTGTTTCGGCGGGATACCCCACCGGAACGAGCGCAAACGCCTTTAAATACTCCGGCAGACCGAGAATTTCCGCTACTTTTTCCATTCTTTCTTTGACCGGAGCTGTCGCAAGCCAGACTGCTCCCAGCCCAAGCGAAGCTGCTTCAAGCCAGAGATTTTCCGTTGCAATGCTCAAGTCGATTTCGCAAAATTCAGGGAATCTTGCTCCTTCCATTTTATAGCAGGGGACAATAACCACAGGGGCATTCGCGCAGCAGCCCGCATAAGGACTGGTCTTTGCAAGTGCCTGAATTTTCTCTCTGTCGGTTACGACATAAAATTCCCACGGTTGCTGATTCCCCGCCGACGGTGCTGCCATTGCAGCCCTGAGAAGCTGCGTAATTTTTTCGCTCTCCACGGCTTTGTTCTCGTATTTTCTGACGCTAACTCTTGTAAAAATTTCATTCATGACAATCTCTCCCTATGCTTTATGCCCGCCGATCTGTCGGTTTCTGTCCTTTGCGGTGGCTCCTTCGCAGAAATTTTTACCTTTCAGAACAGCGTTTTTTCCGAACTGATGCTTGATTTTCAGCATGGCTTCCTGCAAGGCGCGTTCCTTTTCCAGCGCGGCTTCATCATCGCTGGGCTTATCATCAGCTTGCATATCAAACAGACTGAGCTGCTCATAATGCTCGCTTTCGGGTATATCTTCCTCGCGTATGACGTTGCAGGCGACCAGATTGATGCGTCTTGCCAGCAGCGTTTTGTCGATAATCCGGTCAAACAGCGTCATAGCAGCGTCGGTCATTTTGCGGGTGGAGGAAGTGTGTTTTTCCAGATTCTGCGTTCCGTGCGCGTGCTTTGGAATGTTTCTGCCGTAGCGGTCAGTCACAATTTCTCCCTTGTAATGACCGTCCGCGAGGCTTTCACGGTCATAGCCTATCGTCAGAACAAGCTGATTAGTAACGAGTCCCTTGTCCACCAAGTCAAGCGAAAGCATATCCGCCATTTCCCACACAATCAGCCTTGTGCGAGCATAGTCGGTCGGTTCCTGAAGCACCTGCCCCGACGTAATGCTGTTGTTATCCGGCTGATAAGCTTTGACGTCGGCAATCGTCGTCGGTTCAATGCCCCATGCGTGGTCGATGAGAAGCTCCGCGTTTTTGCCGAGAGCCTTATAGATTCTTCCGATCTGATAGCGATCAAGCGACATTCTTGCCACATCGCCCATCGTGCGGATACCCAATTTTTCAAGCCTTGTGGCAATTCCCTTGCCGACGCGCCAGAAATCAGTAATCGGCGTATGCGTCCACCACTGTTCTTTATATTGCTGTTCATTCAGCTCCGCAACGCGCACACCGTCTTTGTCGGCGGGAATATGCTTCGCCACAATATCCATCGCCACCTTGCAGAGATACAGATTGGTTCCGATACCTGCGGTTGCCGTGATGCCTGTGGTATCAAGCACATCCCGTATCAGCATACGCACAAAGCCGTGAGCATCCGTGTGATACATGGCAAGATAGGCGGTTGCGTCGATGAAAACCTCGTCAACCGAGTAGGCGAAAATATCTTCCGGCGCGACGTATTTCAGATAAATGCCGTAGATTTGTGCGCTGACTTTCATATAATGCGCCATCTGCGGGACGGCGACAACGTAATCCAGTGCGAGAGAAGGATCAGCGGAAAGCTCGGAAAACACATAGCTTTTTCCGGTCAGCACATGGCGGGGAGCCTTTCTTTCGCGCTCCCGATTGACTTCCTTCACGCGCTGAATGACCTCAAAAAGCCTTGCTCTGCCCGAAATGCCGTAGCTTTTCAGCGACGGGGATACAGCAAGACAAATCGTTTTTTCGGTGCGGCTCAGGTCGGCAACCACCAGATTGGTATCCATCGGATTGAGTCCCCGCTCCACACATTCCACCGAAGCATAGAACGATTTGAGATCTATGGCAACGTAAATCTTATCCATGGAGGCTTCTGACTTTACCATTTATTTCTTTTCGGAGAAGAAATCACGCTTATTGAATCCGGCAGTGAGGAATCGGAAGAAGGCTCTCCTGCCGGTCAGCCAGACGATGTTGCCGTCGTTCTTTTTGTTTTTGATCATGCGCGGCACAACGTAGTTCACGATGGTTTCCGGGTAATCTCCGAGGATATTGTAGACTTTTTTGGTCTTTTCCGGCAGCTCGATGGTAGTCGCGTCGCCGTTGGCATGGGTGATGAAGTCGGTAATCATAATCCCGGGCGTGAGGCGGCACACCTTCACTTTATCGCCCGTCAGGTCGTGACTTTCCTTTGCCAGACTGCGGGTGAAATAGGTGACTGCCCGCTTTGCCGTTCCGTACATCGTCAATCCTGTCATCATAGCGTCGTTGGAACCGTAGCCTTCCACATTGTAAATCTGACCGTATCCCTGTTCTTTCATGCCGGCAAA
>ONWI01000081.1 GCA_900321515.1 uncultured Eubacteriales bacterium
AATTTATAAAAGAGGGTTTGTAATATGGCTAAGAAAAAACTGTCTACCGAACAGAAAATCAAAAACTATAAGAAAAAGAAGCGCATCTGGCTTGCCGTCAGAATCCTGATTGCCGTGACGGCGATTTGCGCTTTGATTCCGCTGTCGTATTACGGATATTACTACGTCATGTTTACGGCTTTGCCCCAGGGATCCTATGATCCGGACAAAACCACGGGCATCGGCTACAGCAAGCCTCTCAATATGATGGCGCAGTTTGAAAATCAATACACATATATTCTCGCCTACTACTATGACGGCTGCTGGCATGTGGTGGACGATACCCAGAAGCTCAAGGACAACCGCGACAAATTCATGATCTATAAAAAAGACGACAAGTGGCATGACGGAACCCATTTGCAGCTTATTCTCTATGAAAACAGCTATATGCTCCATCATATTCCCCTCGATGAACATACCCTGATCGACGACAGATGCTTCAGAGACTGTACCAAGAAGATGGATATGGATGAATTTACCAAATACTGTGAGGACAAGGGACTTAAGGTTTATATTTTTTGATGATGGGCGATTACAATCGGCTATTGGTCTATCGAAAGAAGGAGAAACAGTAAGGAATGACAAGCAGGATAACAGATATTTTCAAGGAGGCTGCGGACTGCTACAGCGTAAAGCAGATCAGCGACGGCAATGTGTCCCGCATTCGCTTTTCGGACAGGTGCAGGGCTATGGTGATCTGGGCTGAATTCTGCGAGTACATCGACCGTGAACTGCTTTTCAAGGCGGAACATGACATCCGTGAACAATACGGCTTTACCTCTGTGATGATAAGACCCAGATTTCCGGAAAAATGCTTTGGAAGATCCGTGCTGGACGATATCATTATGGAGCTTAAACGGCGCATTTCCACCGTCAACGGCTCGTTTGTCAATTGCAGGTGGAATTGGGACGCGGCCGCCGGCACGGTCAGGTGCGAACTTGCCCACAATGCCATTTCGCTTCTCAATGACAGACATTTCTGTGAGGAATTCGTTAATCTGGTGCAGGAGGAATTCGGCAAAACCGTCAGGATAGATCTTACCTTTGATCAGACCGGTTCCAGAAGCGTCCCCCTGCCGGAGGCGGTTCCCGCCCGGAGCCGCGAAGCCGTTCCTGAGCATACCGCCCCCGCGCCGCCCCCTTGGGAGGCGCCGCCTATGCCGGAACGTCCCGAATTTACCGGCGAGGTCAGGGCGAAGAAGGTTAAGGTGCAGGAGGGTCCCGCCTGCCTGACATTCGAGGGAATCCCCGAAAGGTTCCGCGACCCGGAGGTTATCTACGGCACGCCGAAGGGCATTCCCGCCGTGAAAATGGCGGATCTCAACCCCAATTACAAGAAGGTCACGGTCTGCGGCGAGATATTCAGTTTTTCCACCAAGGACACAAAGGCGGGAGACAAGCAGATTGTCTCCTTTGCACTGACCGACAGGACCTCCTCGGTCCAGATCAAGATGATCGTCAAAAACGAGGACAAGGACTTTCTCTCTTCGCTGGGGGACGGCAAATGCGCCGCCGTGCAGGGCGAATACAAGTTCGACGACTTCGATCACGAATTTGCCCTCCGTCCCCAGTGCATCGCCACTGTCAAGGAGACAAAGCGCTCCGATACTTCCGAGGTGAAGCGCGTCGAGCTTCACATGCATACCAATATGTCCGCGATGGACGCTATGACTCCCACCAAGACGCTTGTCAAGAGGGCTGCCGACTGGGGAATGCCCGCGATTGCCATCACTGACCACGGCGTCGCGCAGGCGTTCCCCGACGCAATGAACGCCGCCAAGGCATGCAAGAAGGACGGCAAGCCTATCAAGATCCTTTACGGCATCGAGGCGTATTACATCGACGACATGGTGGATATCGTCAAGGGCGAGGACGAACGCCCTATCGACGGCGAATTCATCGTATTTGACCTGGAAACCACCGGACTCAGCGCCGCGACCGAACGCATTACCGAAATCGGCGCCGTCAGGTACAAAGGCGGCGAGATTCTCGACAACTTCAATACTTTTGTCAATCCACACATGCCCATTCCTCCGAAAATCGTGGAACTGACCCACATCACCGACGATATGGTGAAGGACGCGCCCGACGAGGCTGACGCGATAAGGGCATTTCTGGCATACTGCGGCGATAATCCGATATTCATCGCCCACAACGCCAATTTCGACATAGGCTTCATGAAAGCCGCCTGTGAGCGCTGTTCCATACCGTTCGACCCGGTTTACATCGACACCGTTCCGCTGGCGCGCGCGCTTCATCCCGCGCTCAGGAATCACAAGCTCGACACCGTGGGCGAATACCTTGAGATACCGCCCTTCGAGCATCACAGGGCGTGCGACGACGCGCTTGCTCTGGCTCAGATCGTGCAGAAGGAATTCGCGCTGCTTAGCAAGGAGTATCAGGTGTCGGGCGTCAATGACATCAATACCAACGCCAAAGCCACCGATACGACCAAGCTCCGCCCCAATCATATGATTATTCTGGCGCGGAACCTTGTGGGGCTTAAAAATCTCTACAAGCTGATCTCCGCTTCCAATCTCAAATACTTCCACCGCAAGCCCAGAATCCCCCGCAGCGAGATCATCCGGCGGCGCGAGGGTCTGATTATCGGAAGCGCCTGCGAACAGGGCGAGCTGTATCAGGCCATCCTGCTGGGACGCAGCGAGGCGGATATTGAAAAAATCGCTTCCTTTTACGATTATCTGGAGGTCCAGCCGCTCGGCAACAATGAGTTTATGCTGCGCGAAGGCACCGTCAGGGACAGACAGGGCTTAATTGACATCAATAAAAAAATAATCGCTCTCGGCGACAAACTCGGCAAGCCCGTCGTCGCTACCTGCGACGTGCATTTCATCGACCCCGAGGACTCCGAATTCCGTAAGGTCCTCATGGTGCAGCAGGGCTTCACCGACGCCGACAAACAGGCGCCCCTCTACCTCCGCACCACGGAGGAAATGCTCGCCGAATTCGATTATCTCACGCCCGAAAAGGCTTTCGAGATTGTCGTGACCAATACAAATCTGATCGCCGATATGGTGGAGGATATCAAGCCTATTCCCGACGGCGTATTTCCGCCTTCCATCGACGGCGCGGAGCAGCAGCTCCGCGACATCTCCACCGCGCGCGCCCACGAGATTTACGGCGATCCGCTGCCCGATTATGTGCAGGCGAGGCTCGACAAGGAACTCAATTCCATTATCGGCAACGGCTTCGCCGTCATGTATATGACCGCCCAGAAGCTTATCGCTTATTCCGAGCATAACGGCTATCTCGTCGGTTCCCGCGGTTCGGTCGGTTCTTCCTTCGTCGCCACGATGTCCGGCATATCCGAGGTCAATCCGCTCGCTCCGCATTATGTGTGTCCGGAGTGCAAGTGGAGCCGGTTTTTTGAGAAGAGCCTTGAATACGGCTCCGGCTTTGACCTTCCGCCCATGAAATGCCCTCAGTGCGGCGCTGAACTGAACCGCGACGGCCATGAGATACCCTTTGAAACCTTCCTCGGCTTCAACGGCGACAAGCAGCCCGATATTGACTTGAATTTCTCCGGCGAGGTCCAGTCCAAGGTACACAAGTACACAGAGGAACTGTTCGGCAAGGACAACGTCTTTAAAGCCGGCACCATCTCTACTGTCGCCGAAAAGACCGCCTACGGCTATGTCAAAGGCTATGAGGAAAAAATGGGCCTCCATCTGCCGCCCGCCGAAATCGAACGCCTCAAAAAAGGCTGCATGGGCGTCAAATCCACTACCGGTCAGCACCCCGGCGGTATGGTCGTCGTGCCGAGGGATATGGA
>ONWI01000077.1 GCA_900321515.1 uncultured Eubacteriales bacterium
CATTGCCTCAACAACCGCAGGAGCAAGCGGACGGGTTACATCTCCTATTCCCAGCCTGATGACGGACTTGTCGGGATTGGCTTCCGTAAACGCGGCAACCCTTCGGGCAATGTCCGAAAACAAATAGCTCTGAGGCAGTTTGACGAAATTCTCGTTAATTCTGAACATATATCATTCCTCCATATTTATTTCAGCGCAAAGCGCTACTTCATTTTTTTGAGTCTAATCAGGCACTAAGCGAGCGCCTCTGTTTCTCCTTCGTAAACAAAGGTTGCGGGACCTGTCATATAGACCGTGTTTTCCTGACGGTTCCATTCAATGAAAAGATCTCCGCCGCGCAGCTTCACCGTCACGCTGTCGGATTCGACGACTCCGTTGAGAATCGAGGCAACAGCAACGGCGCAGGCGCCTGTGCCGCATGCCCATGTTTCTCCGGAACCCCGCTCCCATACTCGCATTTGAACGGTGCTGTCGTCTATACACCTTACAAATTCGGTATTGACTCGCTCAGGGAATAATTCATGATGCTCGAACCGGGGACCGATTTTTTCGAGATCAAGAGAGTCAACGTCATCCACATAGGTGACACAGTGAGGATTTCCCATGGAAACAGCTGTAACGTTCCACGCTCTCCCGCCGACCTCAATCGGCTGGTTTACCATCCGGCTGCCATCAAATGCAACGGGTATCAGCGACGGTTCAAGGACAGGGCTTCCCATATTCACACGAATCAAGGTGACGTCGCCGTTTTCCACCGTGAGTCGCGCCGTCTTTATTCCCGCAAGGGTCTCTATAGTAATTGCGGTCTTATCGGTGAGACCCTTGCAGTATACATATTTTGCAAAGCAGCGAATGCCGTTGCCGCACATCTTCCCCTCGGAGCCGTCAGCGTTGAACATTCTCATGCGGAAATCGGCTTTATCGGAAGAACAAATCAGTATCATTCCGTCGGAGCCGACGCCGAAGTGCCTGTCGCTCAGATCAATCGAGGTCTGAACGGGGTCAAAATCAATGCCGTTCATGCAGTTGACATAGATGTAATCGTTGCCTATGCCGTGCATTTTGGTAAATTTCATTTTAATATCCTCCGTTTTGCTGATAATAAAATCGGCCTACAGGTAAAAAAAAGGGAATAGCAAATAAATTGCTACCCCCTTACGGACTAACCTTGAAGAAAATTGTTGTATTTTCGATTGTTGATATCATTGACACAAAAATCATTTACAAAACTCCATTCAGGACATTCATAGCTACACAGACAAGCGGCTGACCGCTGTTCATACTCTGTCTCTGCAAAAATCTGTGCGCTTCGGGTTCGGACATGCCGTTGCGCTCCATCAGCAGCGCCTTAGCCTTGCCGATAATCTCCCTGTCGCTCCCGCTGCGCTTGTCTGGTCTTACAGAAGTCATCTTCTGCGGCTCGGTGAACATGCGCAGTGTATTGATAAGGTCGCTGCGATTGATTGGTATATCGAGGCAGAGCATCCCCTCGCCTCCGAAAAACGCCCGCTGCTTTGCCGAGAGCAGCACTACCATCTCAAATCCGTCCGGCATAATGCGGTAAAGCTCTGCGGCGGTCATATCGCTCATTGCATATGAACAGAGTAGCACTCCGCTTTCACCGTAATACCTGGCAGCCTTTTGCAGTGCGGAAGCACCCTTGGTAGCCGTTCCGACTACATCTATGCCGGCGGAGGCAAGCGTGCGCGCCAGTTTGTCGCACATTGCGCCGTCCTTGCAGGCAATAATAACGCCACTCAATGCCAAGACCTCACATGCGGGAACCGATTCCCTTGTTCCATTGCCGATTTACCAAGCTAACAGCTTGATACAATGATATTTTAAAGGTTTAAAGCCAAAAAGTCAATAATAAATTCACCATATCCATAAAGATATACCATACGAAAAAAAATTATTAAGTCGTCCCAAAAAACGTTGTGCACTTTGTATAATGTTCCTACATCAGACTAATGATGATGGTTGCGAGCAGCAGCGCGGCTGCTGTGACACCCAGCACTGCGCCGACAATTCGTCTTAGCCGCGCCTCCCTGCCGTCATCGAGAACGCGGGCTATCACCACTGTAAGGTTGTCCCCGCTGCCCTTGCGTATGGCTTTTTCGATGAGAGTATCGGCAATCTCCCTGACGGGACGATTGGAACTGAGGCTCGCGTATATCGAATGACTCGGCAGAACGTCCGAAACGCCGTCGGAACAAATGAGCAGAATATCGCCTCTGCGCATCTCGGCGCTGCATTCATTTGGAATAAGCCCCCCGGCATTCTCCATGCCGAGATACTTCGAGAGCTGGTTGCGTCCATACAAGCGGCCTGCCTGATTCTCAGATATCGCGCCTCTGTCTGCAAGTTCCTGCGCGAAAGTCTGTGGCTTGCTCAGACGCTCCATTCCGTAGACGTTTTTTAAATATATCTCACTGTCGCCCAGGTTACAGGCGTAAAGACAATTGGCGGTAGCCACGAGCATTGAAAATGTAGAGCCCATGTCCTTGCCGATCTTTTTGCTCCGCTTTCTGATACGGTCGTTTGCGGCGCTTACTATCCTGCGTGCCGTGAATGAAGCGTCCTCATAGCTTTTTACGGCCTGAAGATCATCGGAAAAATCCGAAAGGGTGGTAACTCCAGTCATGGCGGCTACTTCGCCGTCTGCCAGACCGCCCATCCCGTCGCAGACAGCAAGCACATGAACCTCTTCTGTGTCAACCGAATCAAAGCGTTCGGCTTTGACTTTGTAATGATCCACAAAGGCTCCGTTGACAAAAAAATTATCCTCATTGCACCGCCTTCGCCTTCCTACGTCGGTTACCGCTGCTATTTCCAGCGTTATCGGTATTCCCTTCATTTCGGATTCCTCCTTTCAGCTAAATCATTTGCCGATTGTATAATTTGAAAAAAGGCGGTAATACGGGGCTGGCACTTTTTAAGCCGGAGTTTTTTTCTTCGACCGGGAGGGGGGATTTGGATTTTTACGATTTCGGTATTCGCCTGACCGCGTTTTTGTCCGGGTGCGTTTCGTTCGCTCGGCTTCGCCTCGCTTGTGGGGCGCTGCCCTTGACCCGCGAGGAGGTCCAGACCCCCTCGACTCCCATTATTGGCGCTGCGCGCTTTCCTTTTTTCTTTTACAATCGCTTATCTAATATTCTTTATTTGACAATTAACATACAATATACCACCAATACCGCCTGTTTGTCAAGTTTAAAAATTTGTAAACATTGAACTTCTCCGCTGAATAATCGCTTAATTCAGCACGGAACGGAGGTTTTTCATCTCTTCCTCAGTCTGTTCACTGTCAAGATAATCGTATGAATAAAGCACAAACCCTTTTGAATTGATTTCTCCGCTGCGGGTGAACAGCACCTGATTCATTATGATGTCGTCCGCCTTTTGCCACTTGCCGCCGTCCGCGTCGGAACCGGCCTTGTAAAGTGCAAGCCCGATGTAGAGCTTCACGCCCGGAGATGTGACAAGTCCGTCCCATTTGCGGGCTGTCGGTTCAAACGGACATACCGAATTGTCGTTCGACCAATATATCTGAGGAATAAGATAATCCACAAACCCCTCTTCGCTTCCCCATTTAACAACGTCAGCGCCCATGCTGAGGCAGTTATCGATATTTCCGGCAGGACTTATTCCAAAAAGACAATCGCTGTTCGCCGATTTGACAGCGCTGTAGACTGCCTTGACAAGCTGATTGATATTCTGCGTGCGCCACTCGGTAAGCGAGAGCGTTCCTCCCTGATTCTTGTAAGCGCTGTACGACGAACTGTCGTCAAATGTCTCGTCGTAAGCCGGATAGAAATAGTCATCCCAATGAATTCCGTCCACATTGTAGCGCTCTACAATCTCACGCGTACCGGCAACAATAAAATCACGCACCTCTGGAACTGCCGCGTTGAAGAACTTGCCCTTCTGATAATCTATAACCCAGTTGTCGTTATCAGGATTGTCGTCATTTCGCCAGACATTGTATGGATTATCATCCGAGAGGGACGGAGGATATACCCCGCTTGGAAGCATGATACGCAGAGGATTCAGCCACGCGTGAAGAGCGATTCCCTCACGGTGAGCTGCTTCAACGGCATATGCAAGAGGGTCAAAGCCGTCAGCCGGCGCTTCACCCTGAGTGCCGGTCACAATGTGCGACCACGGATAATAATCAGATTTATAAAGTGCATCGGCAAATGGACGGACATGAAAGAATATCGTATTCATTCCGTTTTCCTTGGATTTGGCAACTATCTCGTCTATCATTTTCTTATCAACACCGTTAAGTGTTGGATAAGCGACCCAGACGCCCCGCAATTCGGCTCCGCCAGAATCGGGTCTGCCGTATTTGTCCACACCGTCGCCGTTGCGGGGGTACTCTCCCGTATTCTCGCCGGCGGAAACAATCTCTCCCCTTCTGCTCATTATGTAAGGAATTGACGCACAGGCGATAATTCCGGTTGTCAACAGGGCAATTACAACATAAAAGACCGCATTTTTAGCTTTCAGAGACCATTTCTTCTTGTTCAATGACGTTTTCTCCTTACTAAGCTGATTTTTACAAAAACCACTTGACTTATTAAAAATATTATAATACTATTGTATGGTACAGTAGTGTATAATTTGTTAAAAAGGAGTTGAATCAAAAGTGAATATTCTTGCCGGTTCATTTTCCGACATAGTGCTAAGGTTCTGCTTTATCATACTCGGTATTCACCTTGTACTTATCAGCATTTTTGCCGTCTACCAGACAATACGCGATAAGGCTCTTTCCAACGTGCCAAAGGATTCACCGAATTACTGGCGTGTGCCGGAGGCACAGCTGCTGCTTATATCGGCTCTCGGAGGCTCGGTGGCAATGTATATAACGATGAAGACCGTCAGGCACAAGACACAGCACCCAAAATTCATGATAGGCATTCCGGCTATTATGATAGCTCAGGCGGCTCTGGCTGCCTTCATCGTCTGGCTTAGAGTGTTTTGATTTTAATACTAAGTTATCAATATAGAAATATTCGGACTTGCCAGGTAATATTCCTGTGGAATATCACGCATGTCTGTCATTTTGATATTTGATACCGGGAAAGTAACCTCGGCATAAGAGCCTGATAATGATAATTCCGCAGTAAGGCGAGCTTTCTTTTGGAGGGAAAGGTGTCTGTGAGAAAAATCAAGATAGGAATGGACGTCGGCATCGACCTCGGCTCGTCCTCAGTAAAAATATACACGTCCGGAAAGCACATAGCTCTATCCGAACCGACTTTGGTTGCCGTGGACAGAGATACCGACGAAATATTGGCTTTTGGTTCCGACGCGCGGCAAATGCTCGGACGAACTCCCGAACACGTTGCCGTCGTTAGTCCCGTGCAGCACGGGCGGATACACAATTTCAAACTGACCGAGACAATGCTGACCGCATATGTGCGCGAAGTCTGCGGCAACAGGATATTCATGCCGCGAGTTGTGGTCTGCGTGCCGTCGGGCGTTTCAGAGGTGGAAAAGCGCGAAGTGGTGGAATCGCTTCGTGCGGCTGGAGCACGGAAGGTATGTCTCATTGAGACTGTAGTCGCCGCCGCAATCGGAGCCGGTCTGGATATCTCCCAGCCGCGCGGCTGCATGATCTGCGACATAGGCGGAGGCACCACCGACATCGGCGTGATATCCATAAACGGAGTCGCCGCTTCACACTGGATAAACTATGCCGGAGACTCGTTCAACAAAGCTCTCACGGAGTTCATCATGCACAAATTCGACTTGGTAATAGGGCCGCAGACCGCCGAGCTTATAAAAAAAGAAATAGGATGCGTCATACCGCGTGACGCACTTATTCCCGTAACAGTCAAGGGCAGACATTTCAAGACAGGCATGCCGCATATGATAAGAATCAATTCCGAGGACATAATGGAGGCTTTCGAGGAACCCGCCGTCAGAATATGCCGTGCCGTGCAGCACACATTGGAGGAAACGCCCCCCGCACTTGCGGGCGATCTGCTGACAAACGGAGGAATAATGCTCACTGGCGGAGGCGCGAGGCTGTACGGAATGGACAGACTGATAGCCGAGCGCACCAAGCTCAATGTCGCAATCGCGCAAGATCCCGAAACCTGCGTTGCTCTCGGCACAGGCAAGGCGATAAAGTTCATAGATACCCGCGACAGATTCGAGAAGGAAACCTCTCCCCTCGACGTATTCGGGACATAATTCTTTATTGATAAAACGCAGTAAAAAACACCGCAAACGCGGTGTTTTTTTGTAAGAGCCTGCTGACATGTCTCCGCGTGTGCGTACCGCGCCATCAGATTTTTCGCCAAGGCAGCCAAAACCGCAGAAAATACTTTGTGTATTACCAAGGGAAACATTCGTTTTCCTTGAATTTCGGCAAAATATGGCGGAAAAGATGCAAGCGGGACGTGCGTGAAGAGATACGTCAGCAGACTCTGATATCAGATATTCAGGTCAAACAGTCTCTTGTCCTTGAGAATTGTCTCGTACAGCGCACAGAGCTTGTCCGAAAAACAGACTATGGCAGCTTCGCGACACCTCGGAATTCTGGTTATTGTCAAAGGCCACATGTGGCTGATAATTATATTGCATTCCTTCGGACTTAGCTCAAAAAGCTCCTGCGCCTTTTTAAGCGCCCTCACCGGATGCTTGAATCCGTGAAGCCCCTCATTGGACGTCGGATCATGCCAGTCGTAGAGGTAAAAATCATGCAGAAACGCTCCCCTTATCAGGCAGCGCCTGTCTGAGCCTGCGTGAAGCCGCTCGTCCACAATGCAGCTCATGCACACCACATTGAGTACATGAGTGTATGTTGTGATATGTCCGTGCTGAATGAATGTCTTGATGCTCTGTGCCTGCGGCGTATCAATTATTCCCGTAAGATACCGCGTAATATTGTCCTTGTCCTTTTGGCTTATCATCATGGCGCAGCATCCTCACTTCTTTTTTCTCGGCAGACGGCGAATGAATTCCCTTATCCTGCCGCTGTCGCCGCCTGATCTGCCGCGCATGCTCTTGATCTTGCCGAGTACCTGAGCCTGTACGCCGGTAAGAGTGATATTGGATTTGATGATCTCCTGATCTATTATCCTGTCCCTGACACTGGACGGAAGGGCTTTAACGCTCTTAATGGTGCCGCTTACGGAGTTTTCAAGTTCCCTGTACCTTTCGTCTATTGCTTGATTTATAAGTCTGTCAGCCTCCACCAGCTTATCCACAAAATCGCTTAGGGTGGAGACAGTCACGGTTATATCGGCGGATGTTATTCCAACCAGCAGGAGCGCCGCGACGTTTATCAGCCATGCGGGCAGATACCCCACCGGCAACGCTACAACCGGGTGAATGAAATGCGACACTGCCACACCCATAGCCCCGAAGAGCAATGATGCCGGAAGGCATATATATCCGTTCAGATTAAGCGGCATATCGCTGTAATCCCACCAAGATGCGTGAAACAGCTTTTCAAGAGTGTAGCCGGTAAAGTATTCCAGTACGGCAGAGCTGACCATGCACACGAGAAATGTCAGCGGGATACTCATATGGGTTCCCATAACAGCGAATAGCAGCCCTCCCGCACCGTAAATCGGACATATCGGACCGATCAGGAATCCCCTGTTAGCCCAGCGTTTTTCCCTGACACTCACCAGAATGCTCTCATAAATCCAACCCAGAAAGCTGTAAATGTAAAAATACAGCACCGCTTCATCAATAGTCAAAGTAATCACTTCCATCAATTAATCATTTTCCATTTGGAAAATGATAGCACCTTGAATCGGATTAAAATCGACTATTGTGTTAATAATGCGTGAATTTCATATCTTATCCTGATCATCTTCGGTATCTTCCACACCAAGATCACGCATGTGATTTTTGCCTATGTTAACCCCCATATTCTGATAAAAACGCGTTGCCACACCGACAAACATTCCGAGAATAATGAAAATCAGCAGAATTACGGCGTAAGGATTCATATATCATCGTTCCCTTCATCAAATAATGTCCACAATCCGTTTTGATCCAAAGCGGAGGCTATATCGTCTGCCAGTTTTCTTTGCAGTTCACGGCGGTCCGCCCATTGAAAAGCAAGATGTTCATGAGAAATATGCAACCGACTGAAATCACTGCATCTGCACAGATATGTGATAATTACAATCTGATATTGTTTGTCATTCATTACAGACGAAGCATAAAGCAGCCTTTCCGGCTCAACATCAAGTCCCGTTTCCTCTCTCAGCTCGCGCACGACGGTCTGCTCCGGCGGTTCACCGAATTCGAGCGTACCTCCGGGAAATTCCCACCATTCCCTGCCGTCGGGAAGTCGTATTCCCGAACGACAGAGTATCAGAGCTTTTCCACCGTTCATGACAACGCCCTTAACGGCAATAAATATTCTTTGTCTTTCAAACTCATCAGCCAAATTATCACCTCCCGAAAAGCAAAAAGGAGCATGCCACACCCTTGGTGACATGCTCCTCTTGACAACATAATTATAGGTCAGATGGCGCACTGCATACTTATGCTTAAAACACAGAGGAAATTACCTCAAATCAGATTCAATAAAATCAGTTGTCTGTGATAAATCAGTTATCCAGATCGAATTCGAGCTTCTCTCCGCAGTTCGGGCACTCCATCTCACCGACATTGATGAGATCCTCATCAAGGCAGATCGTATCGCCGCAGGTGGGGCATGTTACTTCGTAATACAACTCATCCTTTGTCTTCTTACCGGACTTCTTTTCAGGTTTCTTCTCGTGAGCACAACCGCAGTTGTCAACCTCATAGAGGTCCTTCTCGATAGCGCCGAGATCCTCGTCCACTTCATCAAGCTGCTGCTGGAACTCTTCAAAACCGTCCTCGAGATTTTCCATATCCAGCACGATATCTTCCAGAAGCTCCATGAGATACTTGATTACCTTGGTATCCTTCTTGTCGTCATTCAGATTAAGACCTTCGACAAGACCCTTGAGATAAGCAAGCTTTTCCAACTTATTCATAGCAATTTTCCTCTCTGTATAAGATTATTGATAGTAAGCCAAATGCCTGTTGCAAATCGCGCCAAACGCGCCCCTGCGATGCAATGACAATTATGCGCGCTCCATATAAAGACCGGTTCTGGTGTCGATGCGGATCATGTCGCCCTCCTCGATAAAGAGCGGAACCTTGATCTCAGCGCCTGTTTCAAGCACTGCGGGCTTGGTTGCGTTGGTGGCGGTGTCGCCCTTGAAGCCGGGATCGGTCTTCGTAACCTTCAGCTCAACGAAATTGGGCGGCTCCACGCCAAAGACGTTGCCCTTGTAGGAAAGCACCTTGCATGTCATGTTTTCGGTGACAAACTTGAAATTGTCGCCAAGGGTACTCTCATTGATGGGGAGCTGCTCATATGTCTCGGGGTCCATAAAGTAATATAGACCGCCGTCCTCGTAAAGATATTGCATATCCTTGCGCTCGACAAAAGCCGTGGGGAACTTCGCCGAGGGGTTAAATGTAGTCTCTGTCACAGCGCAGGTAATGACATTGCGCAGCTTTGTACGGACAAACGCCGCGACCTTGCCGGGCTTCACATGTTGAAATTCGATGATAGAATAAACGGCACCGTCCATCTCAAATGTCACGCCGTTTCTGAAATCGCCTGCTACTATCATTTCGTCTTAACCTCCATGAAATAACTTACCGATTTGTATTATAATACAAATAAATTATAATTGCAAGTCATTTTTACATTCTTTTTTAAATTTTTTTAAAAAATTAGGCAAAATGCCCGTCAACGTCGGAATCATTCCCCAAGTATCAACAATTCCCTGTCCATTGCCGTCAGATCAACCGCTCCGTCCGCCGTCTTGAACAGCATATCCTCGATTCTCACGCCGAATTTACCGGGGAGATAAATACCGGGTTCCACCGTGATGACGGAATTTTCCGGCACCTTGCCGCCCATATAGGAGACAGAGGGAAATTCGTGAATCTCCAGACCCACGCCGTGTCCTGTGCCGTGTCCGAAGTACTCGCCGTAACCCTCGGCCTTGATGATATCGCGCGCCGCCGCGTCGCATTCGGCGAGATCGTCTCCGCCATCAAAGAGGTAATTCATTGCGTTCTGCTGCGCACGGAGCACTATGTCGTATATCCTGCGCTGTTCGTCACATATGTTGCCGTAAGCCACCGTGCGGGTCATGTCGGAATGATAGCCTCCAACCACGCATCCCACGTCAAATGTAATAAAATCCCCGCTCTGGATCCTGCGCTGTCCCGGGACGGCATGTGGCATAGAACCGTTCTCGCCTGACGCGACTATTGAATCGAACGCCAGTCTTTCGGCTCCGAGTCTGCGGGCGTAAAATTCAAATTCAAACGCAAGGTCAGCCTCGGTCACACCCTCGCGGATCATGCCGTAAACATGCTGAAGCGTCTGCTCAGCTATGTTCTGAGCGGCCTTCATGCAGGCTATTTCGTCGCTGTCCTTATGCACGCGAAGGGATTCTATCAGTCTGTGAAGACCTCCGTCCGCATCAAGTACGGCGGGGGAAAGCACTTCGGACATCATATGGTACTCATTGAGTGTCATTCGGTCGGACTCAACCAGAATTCTTTTAATCCCCAGTCTTTCCGATATTCCTCCGAATACCTCCTTCATCTTCGGTCCGCTGTATTCCACAACATCACACCAGCCGACAGCCTTGCTCGCCGCCTCGGTATATCGGGAATCTGTCACAAAAACACAGCCGTTGCGTGTGACAATGAAATATCCGTTGTCGCAGTTGAAGCCGGTGAAATATTTTCCGTTGATTTCAGACATGATAAGTGCGCCGTCATATTCCTCAGGGATTATGGAAATAAGCTGATTTGTGCGCCAGAGATATTTATTTGACATTGGTAAAGACTTCTTTCTGAAAAAGTGATCATTATTTACTCAGGATATTGGAGAGCGCCTGAACGCCCAGAATATAGCTGTGCGAGCCGAAACCGCATATCTGCCCGACGCACACCGGCGATATCACCGAGTGATGACGGAATTCCTCGCGGGCATGGATATTGGACATATGCACCTCCACGAACGGCAGTGGCTTGACAGCCGCAATCGCGTCGCGCAGGGCGTAACTGTAATGCGTCCACGCGCCGGCATTGATGACCGCTCCGGCGTATTCGCCCTTTGCGGAGTGAATTTTATCGAGAATAACGCCCTCGTGATTGCTCTGGATAAACTCCGCTTCCAATCCAAGGGAGGCGGCATATTTCCTTATCTCTTCGCAGATGGACGCAAGCGTTTCCGTGCCGTAAACGCCCGGTTCCCGAATCCCCACCATATTGAGATTCGGGCCGTTGATGATTAAGATTTTTTTCACAGTGTTCTCCCCTTTTTAAGACAAGCGTCCTGAAAGTACCTCATCATTGTGAGGGAATCGTCGGTCTGCGTCCCCGCGGATTCGCATATGACAGTGGGGGACATTCCGCGCCGGATGATTTCGTCAATCAGCGGCTCGAACTGCGGACCGTAGACTTCGTCGGCAAATGTGAGGTGCCGCTTCTCCCCGCCTGACGTGTATTCTATCTTGCTGAAATGAATGTGCATACGGCGCAGGCGTTCACTGCCCAGTCTGTTCTCAATCTCGTCGAGCGCCCCGACATAATCCATCGTCCCCTGCATGCGGCTGTTCAGATGACCGAAGTCCACACAGGGAATGAATCTCTCGTCAACAGTGCAGAATTCCAGCACTTCTCCGAGGTCTCCGAGCTGATTGATCTTGCCCATAACCTCTGGACAGATATGGATATGTCCGAGTCCGTTTTCGTCAAGGAATGTCTGGGCAGCCGCCAGCGTTTCCTTCGCTAAGGCGGTCGCCTCTTCGCGGCTCCGCTTGCCGAGTCCGCCGGGATGAACCACTATTCTGTCAGCCCCCATCCAGTCGGCTGCCTGCGCGCTCTGGAATATGTAATTGATCGAATTGAGGCGCTTTTCCTCTTCGGCGGAGGCAAGGGAAATAAAGTAAGGTGCATGGATTGACAGCTTTATGCCGCACTCCTTCGCCATTTCGCCGAGAATTCTGCCCTTCGGCTCCTTCACTGTGACGCCGCGGCCGCACTGGTATTCAAATGCGTCAAGTCCCTGCGAGGCAAGCCATCCGATCAGCTTTTCAGTGGTTTTAATCTTTTCGGCTGCCGAACGCTCGCAGCTGCCGGCAGGTCCGAATCTTGGGTCAGACATAATAAAAAATCAGTCCCTCCAGAATTTCATAATGAAGCGCTCACAGGCGCGTTTGAATTTGAAAAAAGTCATAGGCTCCGGCTCGTAGACCTCCGTCATAACGGTGTAGGCGCCAAGCAGATTGCCGCCCATAATATCGGTAAATATCTGATCGCCTATTACGGCGGCTTCCCGCGGCCGTACTCCGAGACGTCCGCAGGCGCGGCGGAATCCGACGGGCAGCGGCTTTTTTGCCGAGCCTTCAAATTCCAATCCGAGCAGATCGGAAAAATTTCTCACACGCTCGCCGTTGTTATTTGAAACAACCATCAGCAAGAATCCCTGTGCCTTCATGCTGTCAATCCATTCCGGCACACCCTCGGCGGGAACGGGGTTGTTGTGTGTGGTCATGGTATTGTCAATATCGAGCAGCAGCGCTCTTATCCCCGCGCCATGCAGCATTTCCGGTGTGATATCAATCATCTTGCCGATGCGCATATCAGGTTTGAATAAAGCCAATTAATTCAGTCCTCCGATACGAAAAAATGCAGGCACACCGGACAATCCGGCAATGCCTGCACATATTCTCAGAATTGGCCAAGCAGATTCCGAACGCCGGAATTACTTATACTTACGCTTTCTGGCTGCTTCGGACTTCTTCTTGCGGCGTACAGAGGGCTTCTCATAAGCTTCTCTCTTGCGAACCTCCTGAATGATACCC
>ONWI01000124.1 GCA_900321515.1 uncultured Eubacteriales bacterium
GCAATTACCATAATTTTTGACATATAATATGCCGCCTCCCATAATACTTAGAGCCTGTTCAGAATCTCTCCGCACGCGTCTTGCACGCTGCCTTTGGCAGCTGGCATCTCTATCCGCCATATTTTGCCAAAATCCTCGTTAATACACAAAGTATTGCCTACGGTTTTGGCTTCATCTGGCGAATAATCTGACGGCGCAATCCGCATACGCGATTATCTAAACAGGCTCTTAATCAAGGGCAACACTGAATTGATAATCTTCAGCGTTGCCCTTGAGCATTTTTTTGATTAAAAATCGGCAAAAGGATCAGTTGCCCGCACTATTTCATTTAACCAAAGGTAAGTAACTATCTACCCACTTCTGATAATTGCCGTCAAACGTCCCATTGTACTTATAGACCATCACGCGGAAAAAAGTATCGTTGAGCTTTACGTCATCCACAAGGTCGTAATACGCGTTCACCCAGTCATTATACCGGAATTCAGGGTCCAGAATGGAGAGTCTTTCATCCTTGCCGAAATCAATATATATGATCTTGTCAGGTATCATATCGCGCCTCTTGTAATAGTCAAACATCGGGGCGGGTGAGTTCCTTTTATGATGGTACTGCAAAGCGTCCCATGTCATCATCTCGCACGGCTCGCCCTTGTGAACCATTATATAGGCAAAGGGAACATTATCTCTGAAAGCGTACGATTCATCTTCTTCAATTACACTGTTGAGATATTCTTCCAGCTCTGGGAAGTCCGTCGCCCTCGAATGGGAAGTATACAGATTTTTGAATACGCCGGTTTGAACCTGATCGGTGAGCTTATTGAAACCGAAGTCCCTGTAGATTCTTTTGTAATTGGCATATCCCAGCGACACAACAGTCGCAACAGCCAGTACGCCGGACATCATTCGGATGGTTCTGTACCTGTTGCGCAGCAGAATGTATAGCAGCGGAATCACTACGGTGTAGGCATTGATGAATCTCCATATGGACGAATCAACCGATACAATCATAATCTCCGCCATAGCATAAATCGGCTGGTAAAGGGCAAGATACAGAATAATCTTATTTTTCCTGCACGCCCCCGCCGCAACAAACATAAGCATATAGCAGACCGTGATGAACCCGCGAATTTCGCCTCCAGTGGCGACGGAAATGTATAAATGCCGGGTGATAATAATATACATTGAATGAAGGAAGTAAGCAACGGCAACAGAAAAGAAAACCGTCTCCCGCTTTGACATCTTAAGTCCGAGCCTGTCTGAATATTTCGACAGCAGAAAATACACCACAATTCCGATGGGAACAAATATCAGTATCAATTGGAATACCGGTCCGGAAAACGACATAAGCGTATTTTTCAGCGATCTGTTTGGCGCCATAGAGTCAGTAGGAATTTTGTTGAAGAACATCAGGCTGAATCCGTTCCAGAATTTTGAAAAGCTCGTTACGGCTGATATGGAGCCAACAACGATAATTACATCCGCAAGAACCGAACAGCCGTAATACAGCAGGGTTTGTATTTTGCTTTTTATATCCTTGACCCTGATTATTATCAGCGCGATAAATACCAATAAAGCCACAGCCCAGCCCGGATTGGCAAAGCAGGCTATGCCCGTCATTATGCCGGCAAAAATAAGCCTCGCCTTTTTATGGGGAGCATCCTGCTCTATAACGTCATAAAGCACACAGCCAACCATGAACATCGTCAGTTCGGGCACGGTGTTATAATTGAAGTTGAGGATAGGACCGTTAAGCGGAATTATCAACGCGGACAAAAGCAGCGACTTTGATAAATTCAGCTTCCTTTTGAATGCGTTAAATACGAAGAACCAGATAAAAAGCTTATATGTCACAAAGCAGAGCCTTGTAAACAAAAACACGCCTTCGAGATCCGGCACAAAAAGGCGGTACAAAGCCTCAACCGGAATGAGCAGGAAAATAAATCCTTCCGCCTGCGTTCCGTTGGCATAGGCATAAGGAACATTTCCTTCAAGCGCCGCCTTCGCCTCAGCGACATAAAACGCTTCATCAGACATTTCGGTTCCAAGGAAGGCGCGGGCGTACATCATGAAGAAGGTCAGTATCACGCCGACAATTGTCATTACGGTAAAAATTTCCGCTCTTTTTTCCCAAACCGAATCCTTTATTATCGTGAGTTGGGCTTTAGCTTCATTCATCACCTGTAAAATCCCCCAATCTTCTCACAAATGAACTCGACCTGATCACTTTTCAAACCGTAATAAAGCGGAAGTCTGATCAATCTTTCGCTTTCTTTTGTTGTGTAATTGTCATCGCCCGCAAAACTACCGTACTTGATTCCGGCGGGAGATGAATGAAGCGGAATATAATGAAAAACCGCGTCTATACCGTTTGATTTCAAATAAGAAATAAGCTTCGTCCGCACTTCAAGATCTTTTGCTTTTATGTAAAACATATGAGCATTATGAACACAGCCCTCCGGAATAACAGGCAGTTCAATGACGCCCCTGTCACGCAGCGGCTTCAGCATTTCATAATACATATTCCAGTTTCTCATCCTGTCGTCATAAACAGACTGACACTTTTGCAGCTGAGCATACAGATATGCCGCGTTCAATTCGCTCGGAAGATAGGATGAGCCCAGAGAGACCCATGTATATTTATCAATCTCACCTCTGAAAAACTTGCTGCGATTGGTACCCTTTTCACGAATAATTTCCGCACGTTCAATTTCATGCTCATCCGAAAGTAGAATCGCGCCGCCTTCACCCATGGAGAGATTCTTTGTCTCGTGAAAGCTATAACATCCGTAATGGCCAAGTGTACCGAGGGCTTTGCCCTTGTATGTGCTCATCACACCCTGCGCGGCATCCTCAACCACCTTGATTCCGTGTCTGTGAGCAATATCATTTATCGTGTCCATCTCGCATGATACGCCCGCATAATGAACCGGCACAATAGCCTTGGTTTTCTCGGTGATCGCCGACTCAATCAGCTTTTCGTCAATGTTCATAGTATCGGGTCTGATATCCACAAAAACAGCCTTGGCTCCGCGCATGATAAATGCGTCCGCTGTGGACACAAAGGTAAACGAAGGCATTATCACCTCGTCGCCCTCCCTGAGGTCGAGCAGAAGCGCTGCCATTTCAAGGGCATGAGTACAGGATGTTGTCAGAAGAACCTTTTTTGCGCCGGTGCTCTGTTCAAGCCATCTGTTGCACAATTTCGTGTACTTCCCGTCACCGCTGATTTTACGGGATTTAATAGCGTCGTCAATATATTCTTCTTCGCCTCCGACAACCGGAGGCTGATTAAAACTTATCATTGTCCTTGCTCGCTCCTTAACCGTTCTCAATGCAATCAAACAAAAAATATATATTAATAAAAGTACACGAAAAACATTATTACTCAGTCAATATAAAACAGAGAAAACCACCATACAAAGCACTTTACCCAAAAAAATACACATAATTCTGAACTATTATACACCCGCTTTTGCATTTTGTCAATAAAATCATATTATTATTGCTTTCCAACTCTTCCACAATTTACATCGTATTCACTTTTCAAAAAAACAGCGGATAATTATGTGACGTTTTAAGAGCCTGTCCAGTATCCCGGCATGTGAGGATTGCAACGTCAGATCAAATATGAATATTATTATACTCATATTGCCAGATGAAACCAAAACCGCAGGCAATACTTTGTGTATTAACGAGGATTTTGGCAAAATATGGTGGAAAAGATGCAAGCCAGACGCGCGTGGAGAGCTGCTGAACAGGCTCTAAGAATTCCGTCCGTTTTTTCCCTTTTGGCTTCCGATTCCGCAGATTCCCCTCCGGGATTTAGCTGGGCAATGATAATTCCCGCCAGTATCAGTCCGCAGCCTGCGTATGCCTGCCACGCCATATGTGCATGGAGAATAAGCACGCCTCCGATGACGCTGAAAACCGATTCCATCGAAAAAACAATCGCAGCCACGGTCGGATCGGAATCCTTCTGTCCCAATGCCTGACAGGTATAGGCCACTCCGACCGACATAAGTCCTCCGTAGAACAGCGGCACAATTGCCGACTGCACGGCAGACACTGTTGTATTCTCCCACAGCACGGCACATGCCATGCTCTCCACTCCGCAGACAATAAACTGTCCCATTGAGAATTTCAACGGACTGACTGAAGTGACGAATTTATCAATAACCAGGATATGCACTGCCCACATAACCGAACCCGCCAGCAGACAGCATTCGCCTGGGCCGATCACCAGATTGAATTTTTCGTCCAGATTGAGCATCAGCAGTCCTGCCACCGCCAGTACCGCTCCCGACCAAACCAGAGCATGGGTTTTCCTGTGAAACAGAATCAGCGACAGCAGCGGCACTATGACAGTGTAAAGGCCCGTAATAAATCCAGCCTTGCCGGCGGGAGTACCAAGCTGCACACCGTATTGCTGAAGGGCAGATGCAAGAAACAGCACCGTTCCGGCGACAGCGGAACCACCGAGAAGCCTTTTCCATTTGGCGCCGTCCATTGGTTCACGCTCAAACAGCATTATCACAGGCGTCAGCGACGCCGCGCCAAGCAGAAAGCGTATGCCGTTGAAGGAGAATGTGCCGAGATATTCCGCGCCGACCTCCTGCGCCACGAATGCCAAACCCCAGATCACAGCTGTAAGCAGCAACAGAAGTGTCGCGCGTATTTGTTTGGTTGTCTTCATTTGGTCCTCCACAAAAAAGCGCCGCGTATTTTGCCCGGATCCGAGCTAAAATGCGGCGCATCAAATTTGGTGTTATAAGATACTCTGCAGGAATTGTTTGGTACGGGCATTTTGCGGATTATTGAATATCTCCTCAGGCTTGCCCTCTTCCATGATGATTCCGTCAGCCATGAATACCACTTTGTCCGCCACCTCACGGGCAAAACCCATTTCGTGGGTGACGCAAAGCATGGTCATACCCTCTTCAGCGAGCTTTTTCATTACATTAAGCACCTCGCCGACCAACTCCGGGTCAAGCGCAGATGTCGGCTCGTCAAACAGCATTATCTTTGGCTGCATGGCTAACGCTCTTGCAATAGCAACGCGCTGCTTCTGACCGCCTGAGAGCTTTGAGGGATATTCATCCGCCTTGTCGGAAAGACCCACTTCCTCCAGCAGCTTGCGCGCGAGAGGTTCGACCTCCGCCTGACTCTTGCCCTTGACGGTAACAGGAGCAAGCATTAGGTTTTCCAGCACGGTTTTGTGAGGGAAGAGGTTGAAGTGCTGAAACACCATGCCCATTTCCAGCATAAGAGCCTTGTGCTTCTCCTTGTCGATGCTCTCAACGGTGCGGTCGTGCTCGCGGTGCAAAAACAATTCGTCTTCAATGAAGATTTTGCCGCCGGAAATCATCTCAAGCTGATTGAGGGAGCGCAGAAAGGTTGATTTACCTGCGCCGGACGGACCGATGATGCAGATCACTTCGCCGTTTTCGACTGTAAGGTTCACGTCCTTGAGGACCTCAAGATGTCCGAATCGCTTGCTGACATGTTCGGTACGAATCATTGACATAGCAAAATCCCTCCTTTATTCATACACCGAGAATTTCTTCTCGATCTTGCCGAAGATATAGGTGAAGAAGGCTGTAATGATCAGGTAGATAACCAGTGCAGGAATAAATACCAGATAAGAACCGCTCGCTGAAATGGTCTTGGAGATTGTGGTAATATCCATCAGTCCAATGACAAATACCAGCGAAGCATCTTTGATCATCATGACGAACTCATTACAGACAGGCGGAATCATGCGCCGAGCCGACTGAGGAATAATGATCTTGCTCATGGTCTGACCGTAGCTCATGCCCAGTGCCTTGGCAGCCTCGTACTGCCCTTTGTCGATGGATTCCACGGCAGCACGAACAATTTCCGCGCAGTAGGCAGCGCTGTTGAGAACGAATGCAATGCAGACCGCCACAAACGCGCCCTTGAAAACACCCTCCGGGTCATTTGAATCAAATAAGCTCCGCCAGCTGAATCCTTCAATTATTCCAGGCACGGCAAGATAGATACAGAAAATCTGTATCATAAGCGGAGTGCCGCGGAAAAAGAAGATATAAGCGCGGCATGGCAGACTGATAATCGGATTTTTTGAAATCTTGCCCAGCGCAAGGAATATTGCTATGAAAAGACCGCAGACAATACTGATAGTAGTGAGAAGAATCGTCAGCTTCGCGCCGTACAGCATACTTTGTCCGCAGCCCAGCATGCGGTAAGTATAATTGATGAACTGACCGGTGACGTTCCATGCACCCTCGTCAGCCTTATGAACGTCGCCGGCAAAACCGACGAATTTCTCACTGATGCCTTTCACACCCGATGTGGAAAAAGAGGCATAATTGATAAAGTAGAGGTCATTGTAGGTAATGGCGACCTGACGGCGGGAACGAGTTTCGTCCTTTTGCAGCTCTGTGCGGATTCTCTGAGACGCACTGTCCATAAGCTCTTTCTCGCTCGGCTTGACAAACGCCAGTCCAGTGGCTATCACGAAAAGCGAAAGCAGCACTGCCACGATAATACGCGATTTTTGTTCCCACTTTCTGACATCAAAAAGGGAAACAATCCAACTGAAAAAAGCGGCGATTTTTGAGGTTTTCATTGAATAACACCTTCTGTTCTCTTGATAATGCAAAAAACCAATTAAAGGCACACAGCGAAAACCGCCGCCATGTGCCTCTAATCATTCAATATTTATCCGAATAGCGCTGTGAAGATTAAGCAAACCATCTTGTCTTGTTCTCCTCAAAGAAGCCTTCGTCCTTGAGCTGCTTCATTGCCTCATTAATGGCGGTCTGAAGCTCCACGTCAGTCTTTGCCATTGCCACGCCGAACTGTTCTACATTCTCCTTGTCGAGGAATGCCAGCTCGTACTTGTCGGGGTAGTTTGTGATATAGGTGTCAGCAACAGGGCTGTCGCAGAGCACCACGTCATACTCGCCGTTGTCAAGAGCAGTAAATGCGGTGAGAACCTTCTCGGAAGGACCCATCTTGCAGTCTGTTACTGTACCCGTCTTGATCATATCTTCCAGCAGCGCCTTGGAAGTTGTAGCGTCCTGAAGCGCGACAGATTTTCCGGAGAGATCCTTGAGCGACTCAATCTTTATGTCGCTGCCCTTCTTGACAACAACTGACTGAAAGCTGTCGATGTAGGGATCGGAGAAGAGACAGTTTTCTCTGCGCTCGTCGGTGATGGTGACGGCGGAAACCACACAGTCATAGTTGGTGCCGATGCCGGCGAAAATAACGTCGAAAGCAGTGTCTACGATATTGACTTCCAGACCCAGCTTATCCGCTAAAGCGTAGACAAGATCAACGTCATAACCGATGGGGTCGCCGTTTTCTGCCTTGTCCTCAAAGGGCGGGTATCCGATTTCCATACCTACGGTGAGAGTGCCTTCCTTGATGAGCTTGACATTGCTGACGTCCACAGTGCCCTTTACCTCAGCAGCGCTGCTGACATCGTCCTTCTTGCTGTCACCGCAGCCGACAAAGCTCACGCAGAGCAATGCGGCAGCGAGGAGCATTGAGATCATCTTTTTCATAATGCTTCTTCCTCCTGCAAAAAAACAATTTCTGAGAATCTGACAGTACGCTCCGCCCGCACGGCATTAATGTGATATCCACACGGCGGAACCGTCAGAAGACGTGAAACGCCTGCACTTTAGCACGTTGTCGTGTTGGCGTATTAAAATTCTGCAAGAAGTAAATTAGCACAATATCGCAAATTTGTCAACGGATTTGCCGCAAAAATCCCGGACTTTTTAAATATTTGTAAAAAAACACAAAAAGCCCCCTCAATAAAAAGGATTTTTTGCATGAATATTGCGCAAGTTTATTCACTCAAGCGATTACAAAAACAGACCCCACGGACAAATCATCCGCAAGGTCTGCAAATTCAGTCTTGATTTTTCAAGAATAATGTCTTACTCCCA
>ONWI01000074.1 GCA_900321515.1 uncultured Eubacteriales bacterium
ACCTATTCTGGTGGACGCAAACGGACTCGAACCGCCGACCTCCTGCGTGTGAAGCAGGCGCTCTAACCAGCTGAGCTATGCGTCCGGGTGGTGGAGCTGATGAGGGGACTTGAACCCCTGACCTGCTGATTACGAATCAGCTGCTCTACCAACTGAGCCACATCAGCAAAATGACTTTGCCACTCCGAACAAAAGGCATTATAACACACAAACCGGGCGGTGTCAAGAGTTTTATGAATATTTTTTTCTAAAGTAAAAGACCAAAGTAAAAGATCACATCAGACGGAGGGCATAAAACAGGGAATAGCAGAGTTGTGGAGGGAGAAGATGATACTTGACTTTGTAGGCTGAATGTGGGAAAATACATGTGCAAACTTAAATAAAAGAGAGGTGCAGATAAATGTCATTATTGTCCGAATATGATGAGAGAACGGCGTGAAAAAAAGAACCGATAAAGGGTATGTTCAATACTCATGAGGGACTTGCGAACAAAGTCAAATCCGACGGGAGCTATGTGCCGTTTTATGGAAGCACAGTGGTATTCGCGGCGGACAGCCGATGCATGTCGTCTGTAGAAAAAATGCAGGCAGCGCTTCACAGTGAAATTGGTGATATGCTGGCTTCTCCTCTGCCTGTAACCTCCTTCCACATGACGCTGCACGACCTGATTTCGCCGGAAATGAGCGCGTCAGCTCCGTCCGACGTGGAAGCGTACGCCCGCGAGGTGGAAGAGAGCCATGCGAAAGCAGTGGAGATAGTCGATGAAATCAAGAAGGAATATGCCGGACAGAAAATCGTAATGGAGGCTGACAGGGTGGTCAATATGGTGTCGAAGTCGCTGGTGCTGCTGCTCAGACCGCACAGTGAAGCCGACTATGGACTGCTGCTGGAAATGTACCGGCGATTTGACGGTATAGTCCGGCTGCCATACAAACTGACGCCGCATATCACCCTTGCGTATTACCGACCGGGGAGGATCGACGGCGACAGGCTTGGCGCGGCGGTTGACGGGGTTCAGGTGCTGATTGATAACGCGGATTCTTATGTCTTTGCCGCTGAGGCTCTGGCAGCGCAGATTTTCCGCGATATGCAGACTTACATCTGAACAACAATATAATATCTTCTTCGGCAGCATAAAAGGCTGGTTTCCTTGAGATCGGTTGAGGAAAACAGCCTTTTTATACTTGAGCCTGTTCAGGAAAAAGCGTGCGGAGGACGTCGTGGATAAATGTCTTCAATCAACCGAAAAAATAATCAACGTAATAATCAAACAATGATAAATGGTTTCGTTTAGAATTTACAAATTCCAATAGTTAAATTCTATATCAGAGGGATGTAAAAGCGATTGAAAAAACAGTGGCGTTATGATATATTAATAGTGATGAAATCGATTACAAACCCTGAAAATGACCCAATAAAATATAGCTGAGAGGTGCAGATATGAAAGACATAGTGACTGTAGGAGAGATATTGATCGATCTGACATACAGCGGGAGAGATAAAGGAATTCCGGTATATACCGCGAATCCCGGAGGAGCGCCGGCAAATGTGGCGGTTGCGGCGGCAAAGCTGGGAGCGGAAACGGCGTTCATCGGCAAGGTGGGAAAGGACTATTACGGAGATTTCCTTCGCTGCACGCTTGAAGAGAACCGTGTAGACGTATCGTGCATGCTCACGGACGATGAAGCCCGCACAACGCTGGCGGTGGTTTCTCTGTCCGAGACAGGAGAACGCAGCTTTTCGTTCTACCGCAGGAACTGCGCGGACGTACTGCTGACATGCGAAGACATAAGCGTTGATCTGCTGTCGGACACCCATATACTTCATTTCGGGTCGGTGAGCATGACGGACGAACCGTCGCGGTCGGCCACGGTATTTGCGGCGGAAAAAGCGAGGGAACTTGGCGCTACCGTAACTTATGATCCGAACTACCGCGCGAACCTCTGGAAAAACGAGGCGCAGGCAGTCCAACAGATGAAATCGGTGCTGGGAAAAGCGGACATCCTGAAAATATCGGACGAGGAGCTGCCGCTCCTGACCGGAACTGACGATAGCGAGGCGGGAACCAGGCAGCTATATGAGGAATACGGCATACCGCTGATATTGCTGACTCTGGGACCGGACGGGGCATACTACCGCCGCGGCGAAGAAACCGGGAAGGCGGACGGCTTCAAGGTAAAGGTTGCCGACACAAACGGCGCCGGGGACACGTTTTTCGGCGCATTCCTCAGCCGGATGGCTGCTTTGGGGAAATACAGACCGGATCAACTCAGCTCCCGTGAGTTGTATGAAAGCGTGCGCACGGCGAATCTGGCGGCTTCGCTGACCACATCGCGGCACGGAGCGATTCCTGCGATGCCGGATCTGAAGGAACTGGAAGAGAAACTGCAAAAACTGAGTCAGGAGGTAAATTGAAATGTCTGAAAACTGCACAAACGAACTCGAAAAGCGCCTGAAAGAGCGCTATGACGAACTGAAATGGCTGTACTGTGAACTCTACGGTGATGACGGGCAGGGCTTCGATTACCTGTGCGGTCTGATGAAGAAATACTATGCCGAGCGCGGAGAGTCGCTGAAAGCCATCGACCGCGTACGGGAGAAAAATCCGGACTGGTACAGGAGCAACGGAATAGTCGGGATGATGCTGTATGTGGATAATTTCGCGGGCAATCTGAAGGGAGTTATCAAAAAAATAGATTATTTCACCGAGAGCGGAGTGAACTACATACACTTCATGCCCCTGCTGGAAAGTCCCAAGGAGCACAGTGACGGAGGCTACGCGGTAGCTGATTTCCGGAAGGTGCAGCCGGAGCTGGGCACGATGGACGATCTTAGGAAACTCACCGATCTCTGCCACAAGCGTGGAATAAGCTGCTGTCTTGACTTTGTGATGAACCACACCAGCGACGAACACGCGTGGGCAAAGGCTGCCCGTGAAGGTGACGTGCAGGCCAAGAGCCGGTATTTCTTCTTTGACGGCTGGGATATCCCCAGCGAATACGAACGCACGGTTCCGCAGGTATTTCCCACCACAGCCCCCGGCAACTTCACGCAGCTGCCTAACGGGGATATCGTGATGACCACGTTTTATCCCTATCAGTGGGATCTGAATTACGCCAATCCGATGGTATTCAACGACATGACCGAGAACCTGCTCTATCTTGCAAACGCGGGAATAGACGTTATCCGGCTGGACGCGGTGCCTTATATCTGGAAGGAGCTCGGAACGCCGTGCCGCAACCTGCCGCAGGTGCACAACATCGTGCGCATGATGAGAATAATCTGTGAAACGGTCTGTCCGTCGGTGCTTCTGCTCGGGGAGGTCGTCATGGAACCGTCCAAGGTGGTGCCTTACTTCGGGACCACCGAAAAGCCCGAATGCCATATGCTTTATAACGTCACAACGATGGCAAGCACATGGAATACAGTCGCCACCCGCGATGTGCGGCTGCTCACGCGGCAGACGGACAAGCTCGCCGAACTGCCCAAGAACTACGTTTTTCTCAACTATCTGAGATGTCACGACGACATCGGCTGGGGACTGGATTATGACTGGCTGAAGGAACATTACATGGAGCAGATTCCCCACAAGCGATATCTCAACGATTACTTCATAGGCAAATACCCGGGCAGCGTTTCCCGCGGCGAACTGTACAACGAGGATCAGATTCTACAGGACGCGCGGCTCTGCGGAACCACGGCAAGCCTTTGCGGCATAGAGGCGGCTGTGTATGACGAAGATGAAAGCGCGCTGAATCTCGCGGTTGACGCGGATATCATGCTTCACGCGTATATGTTCACCCAGAGCGGAATACCGGTGATCTACAGCGGTGACGAGGTAGGTCAGCTTAACGATTACAGGTATCATGCGGATATAAACAAGAAATTCGACAGCCGGTACCTCCACCGCGGCAAATTCAACTGGAAACTCGCAGAAAAACGCAAGGATCCGGCGAGCTATCAGGGGAGGATATTCGCGGCGCTCAGGAAGCTGGAAGAAATCCGCGGGGCAAACGAAGTCTTTGTGGCGCAGGCGGAGTTTTCGCCGGTAGAAACGGGCTCGGCGAATGTGCTGGGAATATTCCGTCGATACGGGAAGCAGAATCTACTGGCTCTGTTCAACTTCTGTGAGGAGGAACGGTCGATATCTCTCGGGCAAAAACTGACCTATACCGATCTGATGACAGGCGAGAAACACAGGGAAGATACCGTAGTGCTGCCGCCCTACGGCTTCATCTGGGCGCTGGAGAGCTGATGAAGCGATGTCTGTCATGACACACACAAAGCAGAGATGATGGATTCATGAAAATAAGTGAAATAGCCGCCTTGGCGGGTGTATCTGCCGCCGCGGTGAGCCGTTATCTGAACGGCGGCAGCATCAGCGAAGAAAAAAAGCAGAAAATCAAGAAGGTCATCGAAGAAACCGGCTATGTGCCGAATGTAGCCGCGCGTTCGCTGAGGCAGCAGCGCAGCAACAGCATTGGCGTAGTAGTGCCGAAAATCAATTCCGATTCGGTGAGCAATCTGCTGGAAGGCGTATCGTCAGTGCTGAGCAGGTCGGGATATCTGACGATTTTCGGCAACGCCGGGAATGACAAAAAGCAGGAGCTTGATTATCTGAGGATGATGCAGGAGGCAAGGCTCGCTGGAATTGTCCTGATGGGGACGGTTCTGACGTCCGCACACATCAGATTTTTCAAAGAAAGCGACATCCCGATAGTTGTGTGCGGACAGAATCATTCCTCCGTGAGCTGCATCTACCATGACGACCGCCGCGCCGCGTGTGAGATAACACGGCACATCATATGCAAAGGACGGCGCAGACTTGCCTATGTGGGCGCGGTGGAAGCCGACGTCAGCGTGGGACTTAACCGGCGGATGGGTGTGGAAGACGCGATGCTTTCCGCTGGCATCAGTCCGTCAGAACTGGTCAGGACACAGGTATTATTTACGGTAGACGAGGGCGTCAGGGGCATGAATATGATTCTTGACGGAGGATTCGTTCCGGATGGGGTGATCTGCGCGACGGATACGCTTGCGGTGGGCGCAATCAAAGCACTCAAAGAGCGGGGATATCATGTGCCTGCTGACGTCAGTGTAGGCGGCATAGGAGGAGGACTGGCGGGGACGATAATATCACCGGCGCTGACAACGGTGCAGCTTTTCCACCGGGAAAGCGGCGAGAAAGCGGCGCAGCTCCTGCTGTCTATGATCAGTTACAACCGCGAACATCCGGGAGAAAAACCGCCGCCGACACATACTATGCTTGGATATAAGCTCATAGAGCGTGAGTCTGATTAATAAGGCAATTGAAAAAAGGAAAGTGCGCAGCGCCAATAATGGGAGTCGAGGGGGTCTGGACCTCCTCGCGGGTCAAGGGCAGAGCCCTTGCGGGGCGGTGGGGCAGAGCCCCACGAGCGAGGCGGAGCCGAGCGAGCAAAACGCACCCGGAAAAAAATCGTGGTCGGGCGAATACCGGAATCGCAGAAATCCGAATCCGTCCTTCCCGGCTGGAGAAAAAATCGGGCTAAAAAATACTCAAGCTCCGCATTATCGCCTTTTTTCAAATTATACAATCGGCTAACGTCAGCAGGCTCTAAGGAGGAACAGCCATGAATGAAAAGCTAATATTTTTGGATATTGACGGCACCCTGACCAAACCGGGGTATAATATACCGCCCGCGTCAGCGCTGGAAGCGATCAGGAAAGCACAGTCCAACGGTCACAAGGTGTTTCTCTGCTCCGGAAGGAATCAGGCAATGCTGAGACCGCTTCTGCAATATCAGTTTGACGGATATGTCGCCAGCGCGGGAGGTTACGTCGTGTGTGACGGCGAAGTGATATTTGACCGACCGATGAAGCCGGAGGTGTTCCGGCTTGCGATGGATGTTTTCGGGAGGAACCATGTATTCCGCACGGTGGAGTGTCTTGACGGCACCTATGGCGACAGCGGACTGGAAGATCTGCTGGACGGCGCGGACGAATATTCCAATTCCGAACTGCTGCGATTCCGCCGGCAGCTCAGCCAGACGCTGGACATTCGTCCTATGCGAGAATACAACGGCGCGCCGGTGTACAAGATCGTATTCATGTGCACCGACAGAAGCCAGCTTGACGAGCCGATGGAGGTGCTGAGGGAACATTTTGTCTTTTGCGTGCAGAATCTTGAAGCGGTAGGTTGTCTGAACGGAGAGGTATTCGGACTGGACTTCAACAAGGGCATAGGCATCCGAAAGCTCTGCAAGCATCTGGGCAAGGATATTTCCGACACAATAGGCTTCGGCGACAGCATGAACGACAAAGAGATGTTCGAAGCGGTAGGGTACAGCGTCTGCATGGATAACGGACATCCGGCTATGAAGAAAATGGCGGACTATGTATGTCCTGCCGTGGGCGACGACGGGCTTTACAAGGCATTTGAAAAGCTGGGACTGATATAATTACAATACCCTGAAAAACTGAATAAAAACCAATATGAAAACGGTTGCGCCGCAAGGTGTAATCGTTTTCATTGCTTTATCGGAAATATAATGACGTGACAGAAAAAGGTGTAGGAAGAATGATAATCCACTTGCCTTATTA
>ONWI01000119.1 GCA_900321515.1 uncultured Eubacteriales bacterium
CCCTTGATGACATACACCCTGTTTTTCACTTGGCAAAGTTTGCGCAATATCAGTTCCCATGTGCCGACGGAGAGATTTCCGGGCAGCAGCATGGCGGTGAGCGACGGATCGCGTATTTCAGCGGCAGCGCACAGTACGGCGAATTTCATCGCACATTCATACACGTCCTTCAATTCCACAATTGCCGCGTAGACCTTGTGATGGTCAAACATCCATTTCAGGCGGAAATATTCATGTCCGACGACGGCGGGCAGATCGTCAAAGAGAGTATCGTCCCACACGAGCGTTTTGTTGTAATCCTCCAGCCACTGCTCGTCCTCATTCATGAATATCGCCGTCCGATAGCCGCAACTGTTGCAGCGCAGCTCGTTTCCTTCTTGCGTCATACCCTTTTCGCCGCAATGCGAGCAGGTATCTTCTGTCAGTATTGCCATAATACAGGTACCCTTTCTTATTTCTTATCCGGTTTGATTACAAGAATCAAGCACCAAAAGCCGAAAACTACAAAAAACGCCAAAAGACTATACATTCCGACGGTTGCGGGTTCCTGCCAATCTTTTGATAAATGGCTTTCGATATAGGTGCTTCCGTCTGTTAATAAAGAGATAGTAGCTATAATTGAAGCCATTATTCCAAAAATGGCGCTGATTTTATCTCTCAAAGATGTACGGCTTTCGACCTCTGACACAAATGATTCAAGAGAAGTCAGATCTGAGGGGTGCTGTGCCCTGAATTTATCATAGACAGTCTGCTTGACCGGAGCGTTGGAAACGCATTGCGGGAAAAAGTAATGTCTGAAAGCCTTGACAGCTCTGCAAAGTCTGCGATCGCTGTGAGCGTGGTCGTTTATCTGTTTTTCAAAGCTGACTGCTGCCGCCTTCTGATGCAGCGCAATGGCGATGAGCGGAAGATAATGCAGCCGGAAATTGGAATGAAGCTGCGAATTGGATATTTTACAGGTCGGGTCAGTCAGCCACACAGAGAAACGCGGTGATATTCCCCAATCCGAGCCTTTGAAGGGATTGAGTCTTTCGGCTGGCTCTTCACTCACAACGTGGAATAAACTGTCAATGACTTCCGCGTTTGGCTGTCCGCTCTCGTTGAAGGCGAACACGATCATCTCCGTCTGAGCAAATCCGCGAGGATTGGCGGATGTAAAGAAGAACCTATTTTTGCAGAAATCGAGCAGGCGGTTGATGACGTTCGTCATGGGCATTTTTTCCCTGCTGTCGCGTCCTGTTTTTATGTAATGTTTGACGCCCTTCGCTGTCACCTTTCTCAAGTGGCGCAGAACGGGGGCGGCCCACACCGATAACTCAATAAAGAGATACCCGACGCCCGTGCTGAACATAACAAGGGTAAGGTCGCGATAGGTGTATGGACAATCCTCCTTGCCGGTGGTGAGAATAAAGTCTTTGCTGTGAAAAAGATCGTTGACAGCGTTGTTGCCCGCTGTGTAGATCGCGGCTTTTTTGCCGGACTTGAAAAGATCGGCGATAAGGCTCTCTGCGTTAGGATCGCTGTATTCCTTCTGCTGCCAGATTCCCTGCTTCCGGATAGCTCTGTCAATCTTTGACAGCTTTCCTTGGAAGGTGAATGGGATAATGAGAGTGGTAAAATATGTCATAACGGTGGCTCCTGTGTGTGTGCGTAATTGCTGATTATCTTCCTGAGCAGGATTCTCGAATATTTCAGAAAAAGTTTTCCGCCCCTCATACAAATGGCTAAGTTCAAGCAAAATATCTTTTGCGTCTATAGATAGTATCGGCTCTGCTTCAAGTATTTCAAGTGCCTGCTTAAATAGGGATAAAGTTTCGTCTGTGTCATGGAAACCGACGTCTAATAGAATTCCTTTATTGCGCAAGGCAATTGAGAGATAATATTGCCAGTCAGACAGCTTGTTTTCCTCTTTTAGTTTCTCTCTGATCTCTATGCACTTGTTAATATCAAGAAGAGCCTCATCATATCTGCCTTTTTTCATTAAGACGTCACTGCGTTGCAAATACACTTCTGCAAGGTCATTCAGATCATACAGCCTGTTTTCCTGTTCCAGTTTTTCTCTTATCTCGGCGCTCTTGTTTAAATCGTCCAGAGCCTTGTCATACTTTTTGAGACAATTGTGGCATATTCCACGGTTGAGGTAGACTCCGGCAAGGTCATTGGGATCAAGCAGCTTTCCTTTGTTTTGCAAATCTGACAATATGTTTTTACTCCTGTTAAAATCACGG